>JBMZCU010000050.1:0-13560 GCA_049613705.1 Pseudomonadales bacterium
TTTGAATAGGATTTAGCAACTTCCTTGCTACTGATATTTGCTTTGTAAGTTAGCTGATTTTCACAATCACTGCTAGCTCTGTTTATTTACAAACGAATGCGTATTAACAGCTTAATATGACGCCGGCAGGTTTATCCATTTTGACTTGTTTCAATGTAACCTCCATGTCATTGATTAGAATTTTCTTTTCCCTAACACACCGTTTCAGCCCAGACGAAAACGAGCCGGCTCGTTATCCTGGAATCACACGGCTGTATATCTTGGTGTAGTCCAACTGTAGATACCTGATTTTACGAGAAAAGCCGTTTATTTATGCCAGAAAAACGAGCCTGTGAAAAGAGATAATACTGCCTAAAATTTGACATAGAGCAAATAAACTGTATAAATATACAGCAATCAATAAGAGGGAGTCGCTATGCCTTCCAGTCCTTTTCTCGAGCGAATTCGACGCTATCTTCGCCTTCATCACTACAGCATCCGCACAGAAAAAGCCTACCTTTTTTGGATTCGCCAGTTCATCTTGTTTCATCATAAACGGCACCCGCAATCCATGGGGCCAACTGAAGTACAGTGCTTTCTCAATTATCTCGCCAACGATCGACACGTCTCACCTAATACGCAAAAGACAGCTTTAAACGCGCTAGCCTATTTATATAACAAATACCTGCAACAACCACTTGGGCGGATCAAATTTTCACGCTCGCAAACAAAGATAAACATCCCTGTTGTATTATCCCAAAGTGAAGTGCTGCGCATTATTGAAGCTGCAAGCGGTACCAATAAACTCATTTTTTCAATCCTCTACGGCAGCGGTGTTCGAATCAGTGAGTGCCTTCGCATCCGTATCATGGATATTGATTTCGAGAAACACGCCCTGCGCGTGAAAAACGGTAAAGGCGGAAAGGATAGAGTCACGATACTAAGTCACACCCTAGACAATGCGATTCAACTGCAAATCGATAAAGCTATTACCCTACAGCAAAAAGACAATCAACTCGGTTTCGGCCCCTCCCTCCCCTATGCACTACACAGGAAATACCCGAATGCGTTTAGACAGCCGGGGTGGATGTTCCTTTTTCCCGCCACTCAGCCTTCTATACATCCAATGTCAAAGGTGATGTGCAGGCACCACTTACACCCGACAGCACCCGGAAAGGCACTGCGCTCTATCGTAACCAAACTGCAAATTCCAAAGAAAATAAGCTGCCACACTTTTAGACACTCGTTCGCGACTCATTTACTTGAACATGGTAGGGATATCAGGACTGTTCAAGAATTACTGGGACACAGCGATGTCAGTACCACTCAAATTTATACACACGTGATTGGGCAGCACTTTGCGGGCACTTCGAGTCCGCTAGATAGGTTTGGCTAGTAAGAGATAAGTTACCTAACTGCGATAAATCGTCTCAATCAAGTGAAAGCCGAATTTAGTTTTAACCGGGCCGTGAACTGTGAGTAGTGACTTAGTGAAGACCACGCGGTCAAAGGGTTTGACCATAGTGCCGGCCTTAAATTCACCAAGGTCACCGCCTCGCTTAGCCGAGGGACAGATGGAATGTTTTTTAGCCAGCGAGGTAAAATCAGCACCGCGCGCTAACTGCGCTTTGAGCTTTTCGGCCTGATCTTTGGTTTTAACGAGGATATGGCGGGCACAAGCGCTTGGCATGATGAAATCTCTAGTGATGCTTTGCGCCAATTCTCAACCAAGGGAGTGGAAAAGACAAGACGATTAATGCAACACAGGCATATAGATACTCATCTGAAAACCAAGCTGCCACGCTGAAGACCACCGCAGAACTCAACACTCCATCTACAATTACTCGCTTCACTCGTGTTACACGGCCCTCTGCGTCTGCGTACATAAACAGATACAGTAATGGCATCCCTAAATGCAACGGCTGAAAGAGTATAAAGCCAACCAGCCAAAACAACGCTTCTATTGTCATCCTATTGATTCTCTCTTCTTCATCTAAGATAAATTTTAGACCTAGCGCGCACTTCAGATATTGAGATAGATCATTAAAAGCCATTATTTACAGGTGCTTAAGTGTAGTTTGGACACTTTTTTATAGAGCTTTGCACTCACTTTAGGTAATATTTGTCCCCTTTTTTTAATAGTGGCTAATTTTTGTTCATTTTGCGTTAGTACGTAATTCTCCCTTCTGCTTCTCCGCCAGCGTTTAAAACTTGTGTTTAATAGCACGCCTTTTAGCGCTCTATTCAAGACTACTGCTTTTTAATGATCTGTATTTTGATCAAAATTAGTACTGAACATCGCCAATATGAATATAAAATGAACATAAATTTACATTTACACTTGAATATTAGTTTTCAGTTAATAAATCATTGATTCCTTTTTGCGTATAATTTATCGTTTGTTCAGATTGCCTTCATTGACTCGCAGTGTACTTAGTTACGATGTCCTTCACGCTGTTTCCTATATCGTAAAAAGTCGTTTTTTCCTGCCGATTCTGATTTTTTAGTCTATCTTTACATATATTGCACCGCTGCATGTCGGTGGTGGCAGCGCAATTTCAGTTAAGTTGTACGAGTCAGAGCAGATGCAGAGAGAAAGAGATCTTCATGTCTTCGAAAATTTCCACAGTGCTATGTGGGTATTTGACGCGGAGAACTGTCGTATTCATTGGGCGAATGAAGAAGCCATAGCCTTCTGGCGCGCGCAATCGCGCGAGGAACTCTATGCGCGTAATTTTCGCAATGCAATGTCCGATGCCATGCATTCTATTATCATGGATGACCTCGAAGATTACCGCCAAGGCGCCTCAAAGAATCGTTGGTGGAGCGTCACACCGCAAGATATCGCCAAAGAAATCTACTGCCACTTCTGTGCCATTGAACTCAACGATGGACGTGTCGAGATCCTTATCCAAGTGATTGTCACTAAAGTTGCTCTGGACTCTGAAGTGTCTATCAACACTACGTCTACCCTCGCATCGCTGTGGTCGACGCAAAAAGAGCTGAACAGCTACAACTCCACGTTCATCGATGTCTATCAAAATAAACACATCGCCTTTGACGCCCTGTTCGAAAGTCCACAACAAGCGGATGAGATATGGCAGCAAGTCATCTCTCAAGGTAAAGCAGATGTTGAGCTCTGCCTACCCACACCAGAGGGTAAACGCTGGTATCAGCTGCGCCTGCGCCTTAGCAAAAAAGGACATCATGAAAGAGTTACACTGCGCCAGTTCGATACCACTGTACGTAAACACCGTGAATTGCATCACCAGCAGATGGCGACCACGGATCAATTGACACAAATCTATAACCGCTTTGGGGTTAACCAGGTGATGGAGGAGATGATCTCAGAGCATCAGGCCTTTACCTTGTACTTGATCGACCTCGACAAATTTAAGAACGTCAACGATTACTATGGCCACGATCAAGGTGACGCGCTCCTCAAAGCGGTGGCCTTTCGGATGCAAAAAATGTTCCCCGATGCGATCGCAACCGCGCGCCTTGGTGGAGATGAATTTCTATTGCTGCTACCGGGTCTCAACAGTGCGCAGCGCAAAGAGAAAGGCAGCAAACTGCTAGAATGCCTGCACGTACCTTACTTTATTTCAGGCCTTGGCAATGTCCAATCCGGCGGCAGCATCGGGGCTGTCAGCTTTCCTGCTGATGCAGACAGTGTCAGCGAGTTGCTGCTCTTGGCAGATACTGCAATGTACACCGCCAAAACGTCACAAAACAGCGATTGCTCCTATTTTAGTGCCGAGATGGCACAACCGCTGCTGCGCCGCCAAAAAATACGTAACAGCTTGAGCGATGCGCTCGAAAATCGGCAGATCATTCACTTGTTTGAACCGATTCTCGGCCTTGCGCAGTGCCAGATCGAAGGGCACGAGATTAAAGCTTGCTGGGATCATCCAGATTTAGGCATCCTAGAGCGCGAGGATTTTTTCTCTATCGCCGAAGAAATGTCGTTAATGCAGCAAATAGAGCGGCAGAGCATTAAGAGTGCCTACCTTCACCTGTGCGATGTCAATCAGACCATCCCCCTACTCTTGCTGGTCTCGATCAATGAGCTGGTATCAGGGCGGACACTCAAATCTTTAACCCAGGTGTTTGAACAGCGCCCCGCGCTGATGGAGCGCTTGTGTATTGGCGTGCTAGAGAGTGAGGCTGCCGGGCGTGAAGAGGCACTTGCCGAGGCTTTCGCCCAATTGCGCCGCGAGGGTGTAAAAGTCATGCTAGACGATTTTGGGGTCGGCGGTGTCGACCTCACTCACCTCTCCACGCTCAAAGTCAACACACTGCGCTTTGATGGGCGCGTCACCCAGCAGCTGTGCGATGCTCAAGGTTCGGTCATCGAGCACCTGATGCCCAGCTTTATGGCCGCTGGCTACCAAATGATTTGTAAGCAAGTCAACAGCGAGGCGTGCATCCATGCGCTAGCCCACCTGCGAGCGCTCTACATTCAAGACACCCCTCTACACTTGATCGGCTACAAGGGGCACATCGCGCAGCGCCAAGCTATTTAATTGTCGATAGTTTAAGGTTCAACTACACTCCCTGCGTGTGTCTTTGTGCGTGTTTCACGGTAGATCACCACCAGGGCACAGGTGATAATGATGGCACCGCCCAGCATGACGTGTGGCTCAGGCACTTCTGTCCATATCACATACCCCCATAGCACCGACCAAATCAGTGCGGTGTATTCCAGCGGCGCAATAAAACCGACATCCGCACGGCTAAACGCATTGGCGATACAAATGTGGCCCAGCATGGCCAGCACAGAGAACAGTGCGATTGCGCTGTAGTCTGATGTTGGCACCGGCAGCCACACCAAAGGTGCGAGCAGTGATGCCACGACAGCCATACAGAGATTAAAGTAGAAAACGATCGAGTCGACACTTTCGGTGCGTGAGAGCCAGCGCCCAGAAAGAAACAACAAGGCGTAGGAAAAACTGCCGGTCAGACAGTAGAGGTAGCTTAAAAGCGCCCCTTCACCGCTTGGGTTCATAGCAATGAGCACCCCCAAAAAGCCTACGATAACAGCGCTCCAACGGTACAGCCCAACCTTCTCTTTAAGCAGCGGACCGGAGAGTGCGGTAATCATAAATGTCGAGCTAAAAAAGATCACTGTGGCATCTGCCAGCGGTAACGTCTTGAGCGACATAAAGAAACAATAGGGAGCCACACAACCACATAGCCCGCGCAGAATCTGCGCTTTAACTTTCCCTGTTTTAAGCTTGTGCAGCGTGCCGCGAGTGAAGTAGTAGCACAACAGTAAGCACAAAATTAACCAGCTGCGAATGGCCAGTATTTGCAGCGGGTCATAGCTGTCTTTCACCAAGTATTTTGCCAGCGCATCCATAGTCGCCAGCGAAAACATCGCCGTCAGCATAAACATTGCACCGCTCGCATTGGCGCTCATTGCAGGCGCCACCATCCATTTAAACACGACTATTTCCTTTAATGTGAGGACGCTCACCACATCTAGGCGTAAGCGTCGTCTACTATTACACTGTGGGCAGACAACAAATTAAGATAGCGCTGATCAAGCGCAGCCTGACAGTATAGGTGATACATGAACCCGACAATAGACCTAATCAAAAATCATCGTTCAATCCGTAAGTTCAAAGCGCAAAAACTAAAACAACAGCAGATCGAAATGCTGATTGAAGCAGGCCAATGCGCTGCCACGTCAAGTTTCATTCAAGCGTGTACAGTTATTCAAGTAGAGCAGGCAGGCACCCGTGCCCAGTTGGCGGTGTGCGCCGGCAATCAAGCTTACGTCGCCAGCGCACCACATTTTTTAGTGTTCTGTGCCGATATGCAGCGCCATCGACTGGCTTGTGATATGCATGGGCAAGCCATGAACAGCGGCTTCACAGAGCAATTTATCACCGCCACACTGGACTGTGGTTTGTTTGCACAAAATCTGACTTTAGCGGCAGAGTCTATGGGCCTTGGCTGTGTCTACATTGGCGGCCTGCGCAACCAAATAGCCCGGGTCTCTGAACTACTGGCGCTGCCCGAACTCGTTTACCCAGTGTTTGGGATCTGCCTGGGTTATCCCGATCAAGCGCCCGAGATCAAACCTAGACTGCCGCTATCGGTCGTGCTCAAACATGAGCGCTACAGCAGCGAGCGAGATAGCGCTGAGATCGCCGCCTACGACCTGCAAGTACGCGACTACTACGCCACGCGTAACAGCAAAATTAAGCAACAGGGCTGGAGTGAACAGATAAGCACAATGTTGAGCAAAGAATCTCGCCCGCATATGCTTAGCTACTTAAAGGACCGAGGCTTTGTACAGAAATAGCGAGTGGAGGCTATTAAAGGGACTTAAAAGCCGTTTCGAGTTTGTCGAGCAATTGCTGCGGCGCGGTTGCTTTAGCCGATACAACAAAGCGCACACTAAAGGCTGAGATTGTTTGCGCCACCAAGTTGTATACCGGCGCTTTGGCGAGTGTCTTTTGCGCCGGTCCGCGGTAGCCAAGCAGGAATTGCGCACGCTTTAAACGCAACGCTTTAAAGCCCTGAGCATGGGTGTCCACTTCGGTATAGCTGATCTCGTTGGCTGGGTTTTTAATATAACTGACCCACCCCCCGTAACTATATCCACGCAAAATTAAAATGTTCTTCCCTCGCAGGTCTTCGCGCTTTTTGATAGGGCTCGCGTTACCCAAGCTAAATGCTTGCAGTGTAATCTGCTCGACTTCTGAATCCCCAACCAAGGTATTACCCTCAAACGCGGGGATAGTTGAAAGCCCTACCCAGAGATCGACACGGCCATCAATCAAATATTTAATCATGCGCTTTGTAGGGTACGAATGCATGCTATAGCTAAGCTCGGCGCGCTCTAAAACACGGCGCGTCAGGTCAATCAAGGTACCGACTGGACGCCCTTGAAGGTCAGTGGAAAACACTGGGGGGAACTCGATATAACCAACACGCACATCGACATCTGCAGCACTGAAAGAGGACATGGTGGATGTACCCAGTGCGATGAGGCCTAGGTAAAACGAGGTTAGTATCTTCATTGCGAGTGCTACCGTTGAATATTATGTTGCAAGGTTAAGCGCACAGCTTGCCTGACCCGGTGGCTCATTGTATCACACAGCGCCCGCACAGCGGGCACTGCAGGTGTTTGCTAAGCCGCAGGAAACTACGACTTTAGTCTAAGATTAATAACCCCTCTAACCACTGATTCAACCCAGGTGCATCAAGCTTATTAAAGCGTGTTGAGCATACTCGTTTGCCTACCTGGCGGGCCAAACTAGCTATATACCCTAGCTATATAACTAAGTGGCCGCAGCTAAACCTACCTCAGCAATACCATCACAGTTCGTGCTGGCACAGCGTTTCTAGATGATCACCAACCACCTGTTCACTGGTGATGTAATCGGAGAATGCTTGCGCTTTTAGCGGCTTACTATAAAAGTACCCTTGCAGGTACTTACAGTTATTCTCTTTGAGGAAATCCACCTGGACCTGGCTTTCAACACCTTCGGCCACCACTTTTAAACGAAGATTGTGGGCCATTGAAATAATGCCGCGAATCAGCTCGTTGTCGTCTTCATCTAAATTGATATCCTTGATAAAAGACTGGTCTATCTTGAGCGTCGAGATTGGGAATTTCTTGAGATAACTGAGCGATGAGTAGCCCGTACCAAAATCATCGATAGCCAGACCGACCCCCAAGTCACGAATACGGCGCAGTTGACGCAGGACCTGCTCATCATCGGACATTAACAGCCCCTCAGTGATCTCGATCACTAGGCGATGAGACTCCAACCCTGTCTCAACTAACGTCTGTTCGACAAGGCTGGCAATATCTGACTTCTGAAATTGGCGCGACGACATATTCACAGCGATGTGCATCGGCTCGTCATCGCGGATTGGCCACTGCGCCGCACTGGCGCAAGCATTGCGCAACACCCATTCGCCAATAGGTAAAATCAAACCGACTTCTTCAGCCAAGGGAATAAAGTCTGCCGGGGAGATAAAACCGCGCTCGGGGTGTTCCCAGCGCAGTAATACCTCGGCGCCAACGGTACGCCCTAGTTCAAAACTGAAGATTGGCTGGTAATTAAGCGTAAACTCATGACGCTCCAACGCTTGATAGAGTGAAGCCTCTAGCTTGCGCCGCTGATTGGCCTGCAGATCCATTTCCAACGTAAAATACTGGAAGTTGTTGCGCCCCTGCTCCTTTGCTTTGTACATCGCACTGTCAGCTTTACGCAGTAAGGTTTCAGTACTCTCACCATCAGCCGGGTAAATCGTCACCCCGATGCTGGCTGAGACAAACGCATCGTTCCCAGCCAGACGAAAAGGCCTGGCCAACCCCTCTAAAATACGGCCAACAATGAGATCCACGGTGCGGATATCGACAATATCGCCTAGGATCACAGCAAATTCATCCCCACCAAAACGCGCGGCTGTATCGCTGTTTCTCAAGACGTCTTTAATTCGATAAGACGCCTCTTTGAGTAACATGTCACCAAAAGAGTGTCCCATGGTGTCATTGATATGTTTAAAACGGTCTAAATCTAGGAATAACAGCGCAACCAAAGTGCCATTGCGCTGTGCACGGCTGATCGCCTGTGAAAAGCGCTCGAGAAATAAATCGCGATTGGCAAGCTCAGTCAGTGAATCGTAGTTGGCTTGGTAGAGCAGCTGCTGATTGACTTGCTCAATCTCCTGCTGGCTCGATTCAAGCTGGGCCTGGGCGATATTGCGCTGCTCTACTTCGCTGCGCAAGCTGCGGTTGGTGTCGCGCAGTGCCTTCGTGCGTGCCAACACCTTTTCCTCTAGGGTGCGCTGCAGTACTGTGAGTTTTTTGTTGTTGCGAAATAGATAAGCCACCATCAGTGCCCCAATCAAGAAGGTCACTATGCTCAATATAATGGAATTGCGGTACGACACGTACGTAGTGCGCTGGCGCTCAAGCGCCTTGGTGCGAAAGGTGAAGTCGCGTTTGAGCTGGTAATTGTGAGAAGCCTCTATCTGTGCGTAGAGAATAGTGCGCACAGCTAGAAACGTACCACTGCTAATACGTTGGCGATCGCCAAGCAGCGTTTCAACACGGCCGATGCTCTGCTGTAAACCGCCCAAGTCAAAGCCGTCTTCTATGGCATGCATGCCGAGCACTCCCTCACTGATACTGTCGACACGGCTGAGTAAAATGTTGTACCACTTTTCAAAAATTTCGCGGCTATCACGCTGCTTAGGCGCGGGATATGCTTCGATAAAAGCCGCAGTAGCACGTTGCAACTCGTACTCGTACTGGTGCATGAAAAACACCATTTCCGAGCGTTCTGTGCTGATTTGCAACCTAGAGATTTGCTTGAACAAAAGCACAGAACTGACCAAGCTGAGCAAGATAATACCCAGCATGCTGATAGCCAACCATATCGAGGCGTGTGAATTGGTCTTAGTCATGGCTGGAAATTTCAACTAACTGCCAAATGGCTCGAGAATAGTAAATACCTTGCTGCAGCGAGGTATTTTCAGACCAGGGGTAGATTACCCACAATGGCCCTTTACTGCGCAGCGTCATAGGCACACCATCACGTGACATCGCCAGAATGACATCGTTTTCGAGAAAATCACTGTAGGGGATTTCTATCATGTAATCGTTTGCTGCACGCGCTTTAATGTACTGTCCCGATACCCCAACATGGGCCAGAACATCACGTAACAGCGGGCCGCGAAAGGTAATAATACCTTTAGTCCAGTGGGTCTGGGTCTGTATCGTACGCTGAGGTAAGTTCGCTAGATCTTTATCACTGAGGGCGATATTAACCTGCTCACCGCGCTGTGCTGAAAAGCCACTCACCTCGAGCAGAATGCGAGTATCCGCCTGCACCAGTGAACAAAATACCAGTGCGGCTACAAAAAATAGCTTGGGTATGCGCAACATGTCGTCTCCAAACAAACAATCCCTTAGAACTTCCGGGGGAGGCTTCATGCTACCCTGAGAACACCGCTTCACTAGCGGCAACGAGCAGCTTATTATGCTCATTTTTTAGTCGATGTTGAGCGCTTTTTAAAAACAGCTGTTTCAATATGACCACAATCTGAATACTAACCTACAGTAACTGTATCTCAGCTGTATCAAATCTACGACACTCTCGAATTCAAAGCCGCGCAGTACTCGCACAAAACTGGACACTGAGCATCGGCACCGCTAAGCTTGCGGCTATTTGGAACTGTGGATGTGAAAAACACTAAATTACTACATCACAGCGCAACAGCGCTGGGTTTCGCCTTTCTCATCTTGTGCTACTACCTGCTACAGGAAGTGGGCTACTTCAATCTAATCAGCGGGTTCTTCCCTTTAGAGTACGCCGGTGCTGGGCTTATGCTAGGCATTGGCAGCGGTATGCTAGTCCCCTTTGCGCTGTGGAACCGCTTCACTAAGTGGACTGAAAAAAGGCTAAATATCAAAGGCCGCTACTACGAAGACAGCTACTACAACGAACCTACGCACACCAAAGACAATAAGGACCACTAAAATACAGCTATAAAAAAAGCGCCTAAGGCGCTTTTTTTACACGTGCAGCTCTCTAGAGATGCGCGATACGGTTGAGACCCGCTATCGCCGCAACCCGGTAGGCTTCTGCCATCGTAGGGTAATTGAAGGTCGTGTTGACAAAGTAGTTGAGCGTATTGCCATCACCTTCTTGACGCATAATCGCCTGCCCGATGTGCACGATCTCAGATGCTTGGTCACCGAAGCAGTGAATACCTAAGATCTTGAGCGACTCAGGGTCGAACAATATTTTGAGCATCCCCACAGGCTGGCTGGTGATCTGCGCGCGCGCTGTATCCTTGAAAAACGCCTGGCCCACTTCGTAAGGCACGCACTCAGCGGTAAGTTCCTCTTCTGTTTTGCCGATTGAGCTAATTTCAGGAATCGTGTAAATGCCAGTCGGCACTTCGTTGATATAGCGGAAATCACCACTGTCGAGGAAGTCAGACGATGCAGAGCGCCCCTGGTCAATGGCTGCAGAGGCAAGGCTTGGCCAACCGATCACATCACCCGCAGCAGAAATACCTTCAACCGCTGTGCGATAGCGCTGGTCAACTTCGAGCTGACCGCGGCTGTTTGCTTCCAGGCCCGCATTTTCAAGCTTAAGCTCACTGGTGTTACCCGAGCGGCCGTTACACCACAAGAAAGCATCGGCGCGGATGCGCTTGCCAGATTTGAGGCCAAGTACCACACCTTTATCATCGGCAGTGACACTGTCGTATTCTTCGTTGTGGCGAATTTTTACCGCTGTGTTGCGCAAGTGATAGCTCAGCGCATCAGAAATTTCACCGTCGAGGAAAGACAAGAGACGATCACGAGTATCGATCAGATCGACCTTAACACCTAGGCCTGAGAAGATAGAGGCGTATTCACACCCGATTACCCCAGCACCGAAGATAATGATAGTGCGCGGCGTGTGGTTGAGCTTTAAGATAGTATCTGAGTTGTAGATACGCGGGTGATTAAAGTCAATATCCGGCGGGCAGTACGGGCTTGAACCTGTGGCGATAACAATGTTCTTAGCGCGCAGAGTTTCATCACCGCGGGCCGTGCCTCTGACAACAATCGTCTTAGCATCTTCAAACTCAGCGGAGCCGAAAAACACATCGACGCGGTTGCGCGCATAAAAATTGGTACGCAGCATGACTTGGTTAGCCATTACTTTTTCAGCGCGCTTGAGTACCTTTTGAAATGAGAACCAACGCGGCTCACCAATTTCACGGAACATCGGGTTCGTGTTGAACTCAACAATTTGCTTCACTGAGTGACGCAGTGACTTTGAAGGAATGGTTCCCTTGTGTGTACAGTTGCCACCCACCGACTGCTGCTCTTCGATGATTGCGACTTTGCGGCCGTGCTTAGCGGCATTCATCGCCGCGCCCTCACCTGCCGGGCCTGATCCAATTACTACAACATCATAGTCATATACAGCCATCAATATCCCCTTGTGTCATCGCAGTTACACTGCGTTATCTCTTATTGAGCCCCTTGTGCAACGAGGCTTTTGTTATCTTTGCGAGCCTGCGCTCAGACTATTTTACTTCGTAGCCTAAATCCGCCAGCTTAGCTTCACGCGCCTCGCGTGCAACACGCTCGTTTTCATCTTCACAAATTTGCTTGTCACCGGCGCAAATGTCGCACGCCGTGTCCATACCTAAGGCCGCCATACCGCCGCAGGAGCCTGCGATCGGCTTACGCCCAAGTAACACGCCAACAGACATGGCGATTGCAACGAGCATCAGTACACAAAATACCGCGATAAAAGTTCCCATAACTACCTCTTCATAAACATTAAATCTGTTTGCAGTGTCTACTGCACGACGCGGGCGGCAAAGCCCGCTGTCATCTTTTCAACAAAACCACTGGGCTCTTTGATAATAAAAAAGGCCTCAATTGCATGTTTCGTTGCATATTCCAATGCGCGTTCTGTCCCCATGGCAAGAAACGAGGTCGCCAGGGCATCTGCCGTAGCGCAATCTACAGCCAGTACCGTGACTGATGCCAGATTGTGGCTAACAGGCTTACCGGTCTGCGTGTCAATCGTGTGCGAGTAACGCACCCCGTCCTGTTCAAAATAGTTGCGATAATCGCCAGAAGTCGCGACCGCAATATTGGATACATCAACAATTTTTTGAATCGTACGCCCCGCCGTGGGGCTCTCGATGGCGATTCGCCAATCCGCGCCGTTAGGCTTTGTGCCTAAGGTACGCAATTCACCGCCAATTTCAACTAGATATGCCTTAACCCCTCGCGACTCTAACAATTGCGCGAGCTTGTCAACGGCGTAACCTTTGGCAATAGAAGAGAGATCGAGATACAGCGGTGCTGATTTGGCAATAGTTTGGTCGGCCAGTAGTGACAATTTTTGATAGCCGACACGCGCGCGCACTGCGGCAATGTCCGCATCACTTGGCGCTTTTGTGATACGCCCTTTTGGACCAAAACCCCATAAATTAACGAGCGGGCCAACACTGATGTCATAGGCGCCGTGTGTGCGTTCGCTGATTTGTTGAGCCAGAGACAGTACTTCGTAAAGCTCGGCGGAGACTTTGCGTTGAGTATCGCTAGGTGCAGCGTTGAACAGCGATAACTCGGAATCTTTGATATAGGTAGACATCTGCTGATTGATATCGACAAGCAGTGCATCTATCTGTTGTTTAATCTGGGCGCGATGTGTGTCATCGGCGGCAATCCACTTCACATGATATGCCGTACCCATGGTTGGGCCTTGAACAGCCAAGACTTGATCGGCAGCCGTACTTTGGCCGATTGCAAAAACGGCCAGCAGTAAAACTGCCAGCCGTTGGAAGGCGTACCTAGGTACGCCGATTGGAAAGTTAAAAATCAAACTTAACCACCAAAGTCATCTAAGAAGATATTTTCACGCTCTACACCGAGATCCAATAGCAGTTGGATAACTGCCGCGTTCATCATTGGCGGTCCACACATGTAGTACTCACAATCTTCCGGAGCGTCGTGATCCTTCAGATAGTTTTCGTACAGTACGTTGTGGATGAAGCCCGTCATTCCGTCCCAGTTATCTTCTGGAAGCG
>JBMZCU010000051.1:0-13497 GCA_049613705.1 Pseudomonadales bacterium
GCGAATTGTCGAGTCGATAACCTCTCCTCCCTGCTCGGCACTTTCGCGGGCCTGCTGTACGATTTCATTAGTGCGCTGTGAGAACGACGCATTTTTCTGAATCGCCTCTGTGAACACTTCCATACTCGCCGCTGTTTGCTCCAAACTCGCCGATTGCTGCTCAGTGCGTTTATTCAAGTTGCCATTGGCCTGAAAAATCTCCATCGCACCTGTTTTGACTGAATTTGAAGAGCGCTGAATCTGCTCAACCACTTGCGTCAAGCGCACCACGGTGGCGTTTACATTGAGTTTAAGCTGCTCAAAAGCTCCCTTGTATTGACGCTCGATGCTCTGAGAGAGGTCTCCCACGGCCAGCGCACCGACAACTCGCTGGGTATCGTCGATAACCTGCTCACTGACATCGACCAATTGATTGACCCCCATGGATAAATTGGAGAAGTAGCCCTGTTTTTCACTCAAGTCGATACGCTGGGTCAAATCGCCCTGCAGTGCACTGTCGACGACAAACTGCACTTCTTTCTCCGTTGCCACTTCTTGAGTGCGATCTACCAACTCGATCACCACTCCTAAGCGCTCACCGCTGTGCGAAATCACCTGGTTGGCGATCAAGGCTAATGTGAGCGGCCCAATCTCCATAGCAAGGCGTAACTCTTGCTGCAGGTGCTTCAAAGTGTGCAATTGCTCCTCGTCTAACGGAATTAACTGTTCGAGGTCCATGCCCTCGAGCAGCGCCAATGACGGTGTCTCTTCAAGTGCGGGGAAAAAAGCTTGGTTGTGCTGTAAAAAGCCTAGATAAGCGTGATTAAGGTAGGCAATACGTCCGTCGTTATCGACGACTAAAACATTACCACTTACATTATCCAGTGCCTGTTTAATGCGGGTGTTTTCAGCGAGTGCTCGTTTGTCTTTAGCAATACGTGTTCGCAAATTTGTCTGCATTGTACTGAGCGAATTGAGTAACCCCCCAACTTCACATTGGGTCGAAACCTCAATTTTATTATCCAACTGACCGTTGGCGATACTTTTTGAAATCTCAGCAGCTTGACTGATCGGCGTTGAAATACTGCGCGCCAAATAGAGCCCCGTAAATGTGACGCCCAGTGCGGATATCAAACCGATCAACACATCAAAATAGATAGAGGCATTAATACCCGCCAGAGCTTCACTTTCATCAATCTCGGCCACAATTCCCCAGGTTAAGCCCTCGATTGTCAACGGACTATAGGATGAAAGCACATCGACCCCGCGGTAGTCCTGAATCGCACCACGGCCACTTTCACCTGCCAAGATAGCCTCTAGCGCCGAATCCTCTACCGACTTTTCTAGTACGGTGTTGTAATCGCTAAAGCGCGACTGTGAACGCATCTTGCCATCGTTGCCGACGATGTAGGTTTCACCACTCTCACCGAGTCCCTCTGTGTTATGCATGATCTTGTTGATCTTGCCCACAGGCATTTGGAAAACCAGCACACCGATCAACGCCTCCTTATCGAAAATGGGGGTCGCAATGAAGGATGCCGGATTGTTATAGGAAGGTAAGTACGTTGAGAAATCCACCAGCGCTAATTGCTCTGGGTCATCAAAATTTACAGCCTCGTTGAAAACTTTAGCTAGATTAGTATTTCGATAGGGCCCATCGCTTAATCGGGTAGCAAAATCAACTTCTTTGAACACGCTATAAACAACCTGACCGTGCTCGGGCTCTATTAAGAAAATGTCGTAATAACCAAATTTATGCAGGTAGTTGCGAATTTTAGGATGGTACTTTTGGTGAGCTTGAGAGTAGCTACTGCTATCACCTGCGCTATCGAGCTTATCCTTTGAACCAATAGGATAAGGGTTCTGGCTAACATAGAGATACTGTGCCAGTTCAGTACTCAACGCCTTGGGTAGCAAGGTAGACACATCGACAGACTGGCTGTTTTTGCGCCTATATTCTGCGCCAAAGCCAGTCTTATAATATTCGCTGTTACTGCGCTGGTACTCGCGGACACTCTCCTCTGAGCGGCTTAGCTGTGAAGGCAAGCGCTGCATACCGCTGCGCATTTCACGCATTGCATCAACGATCATCGTGCTCTCAGACATCGTGCGAACTTGGTGCTGTATCTGCACAAAGTAGCTCTCTATCTGGTCGCGTTTAACAGAGCGCACGGCATCGAGCATATTTAACTCCGCTTGATAAAGCGCATTGCTGCCTGTGATATAACTAATAACTCCAACGACGGTCAGTGGCAACAACCCAATGATCAACATTGCCGTCAACAGACGTTTCGAGAGGTTCATTTCACTAAATTGCAAAAACTTGGCCATCTGTCAGATCTCTTCTGAATAGTCTTATCTATAAACTATAGACCATATTTTGCGTTTTACTGGCGGATACTAAAAAGGATAGATATCTGCCGTAAATAAGAAGATCGAATCAAAAAACCAGTATTTCATTCATTTTAGAGTCATTTTACGCACAAATTAACCACACGCTGATAGGGGTTAAATACGTGGGCAGATTAACGAGAGCTATAGTTGGCCACAATCAACGTGCTGTGCTCTAAGCTCTCTAGAGTGACCCTATCCCCAGCTTGCAGGGCAACTCCATCACCGGCAACCAAGTGCTCTACGCCCCACTTCACTGCCCCTTTTGCAAGGTATCTAAAGCCCAGTTCTGCATCTTGCACAATATCAAGGCGCTGTGCAGGCGCTAAATGCACGGCCTCTAAAGCGCTTTCGCACTCTCCTTTAGTCATCAAGTTAAAATTTACCGCGCACCCGCGACAGTGTGTCTCCCAATGAGCGCAGAAGGCATCTTGCTCAAAAGGTGCTAAATCTGCACTGTGGCGGCCTTCATGCACCAGTGCTTGATGACCACTGAGCACCATCAATCGGCGGTGAACCCCATGCAATGCTGTAAAGTGCGAGCGCTGTGCTTCGACAGTTGCAATGCTCAAGCGCAATTGATAATCGCCGGCGCTGAAATGACTTGAGGGTGGATGAATTAACAGTTGCTGTGTGCTGCCTTGCGACCAGCGCTGCTTAGGATATTGATTGGCGCGATGGAGTGTGATGGTCACTGTGCTCTCCTGTCAGTGAAAACAGGTGCAGCTTACACTGCACAAAAGTGCGCAGTGTAAGCCTTTCTCTAGCAGTGAACCAGTTAGAGGGTAAATTTCTGTGTGAGTTTACGCTGCGTCTGTGCGATGTCGAGCAACTCAGTACTGCTCGACTCCGCCTCAGCGGCGCCCTCGGCGGTGCGGTGCGCCACATCATTGATCGCCTCAAGGTGCGCACTAACATCGTACACTGTCTTGTTTTGCTGCGCCGTCGCTTCATTGATATGGGTACTCATCTCTTTGATCAACCCAATAGATTGGCTCAGCGAGGCGATAGACTCACTGGAAGCGCTGGACATATCAACACACTCAGTTGCTTTTTGGTGGGTACTGGCTAGTAGCCCAGCCACTTTGGCGATTTGGCTTTTCATGTTTTCAACTGTCTGTTGAATTTCAGCGGTCGAATTCTGCGTACGGCTAGCCAGTGCTCGCACTTCATCGGCGACTACCGCAAACCCGCGCCCGTGCTCTCCGGCACGAGCCGCTTCAATAGCTGCATTGAGCGCCAGTAAGTTGGTCTGTTCGGCAATCGAATTTATCGTTCCCAATATGCTGTCGATCTGCTGCGAATTCACCTCTAACTGCTTAGATTGCTCCACTGCACCGGCAATATCTTGAGCCTGTTCGACAATACTGTGCCCTGTACGCGAGACGTGCGCATCGGCCTGTACTGTGAGCTCGTTACAGCTATCCACGGCGTGTAACGTTGAGGCCACTTGTTCAGCCACCTGTGCAACACTGCCTTCGAGTTGCTTAGCCGACTGCGCGGTCTGCTCGAGCTGATCGCTCTGCTGTTGCATCGCTAATGTCGTGTCGTGACTAATCTTGCTATTGGCGTTTGCAGTGGACTCCAACTCATTGGATTTACCAATTATTTCCTGCAACAGTGCACGCAAGTTGGTCACCAGCGCATTGAGATCCTGACCTAGCGAGCCAAACTCGTCGGCGCGCTCAGCATCAAACTGCGTTGACATGTCCCCTCCACCCAAGCGCTTTAATCGCTGGCTGATCTGCTTCAGCGGGCGCTGAATGGTGATAAAGACTAAGTAACCTGTCACTGAAGCTACCACCAGAGAGACCAAGATCAACGTAATAATCAGGGTGCGCGTTGTCGTAAAAGTATCGTAGCTGTCGCTGCGCGCACGCTGAGTCGCCTCGAGTGCTCGATCTATCAGGACCTGAGAATTAGATTGCGTCTGTCCTAGCTGGTGCTCAGCACCCTCGATATTGGCCGTCAAATCGCGCTGTAAATCGAAGTCCTTGCGGTAGCTCAGTAGTAAACCCTCTTCAGGCTGGATCAAGCCGATCAACTGGGTGACGTGCTGTTTGAGGAACTTTGCCTTTTTTTCAACACTGGCAAACTGATCAAACTCACTTTGAATTTGCCCGCGCAGGCGATCCCCTTCCTTAAACAGGCGCTCGATATCACCGCGCAACTGGTACTGACGCACAGCGATACGCACTTGATTGGCCGAGGCTGTCAGCCCGCGCAAGAGTTTCAGCCCATCCTTGTTCTTAGCAATTAGCGGCTCAATTTTCTGACTCAGCTTATTGATCGCCTCGAGCTTAGTCTGCAGTTTTTGTAACTGCTCGGTAATCTCAACATTGAGCGCAATTTTCGCCTGGTGATCAGCAATAACTTTTTGCGCATGCGTGTAATAGGCGCTAGAGGAACTGGCAACAGAGTCAACCAGTGCAGCGACCTCATCATCCAGCGTACTCGCCGCGCTGAGCTCATCATTAAACAACCTGTACTTAGTTTCGAAAACACCTTGCTGCTGGGTCATCTGCTCACTGTCACTAGATTGCAGATAGGTCAGTAGTGCCACATTGGCCAGGGAGATGTTCAAACTCTGATTAAAGCGGGTCACTAACTCTGGGATATCGCTATCGGTAACGCGTTGTACTTGCTGATTGAGTTCGTCGATGCTGCGCAGCCCGCCTCCCCCGACGATAACAATAGATATTGCTAACAGGGCAAAGCCACAGATAGTTTTTAAAGCAACGGTAAAACGCAGCGCCATAGCTCACCTCGACACAGTAAGGTTAGTGATGACAGCAGATGCGCTGCCACGAGTTTTTATAATGATCGAGTGACCAGCGACTGTCCGTAGAAATTGATTACTCACGCCTCAATATACAGCAGCGCTTGAGCAGCGAGATTGTGCCAGTGGATCACCGGCGATAAGGCCACTTGTTAACCATCCTTAAACAGAGCACTTCTCAAGCGACCTGCAGGGCTGCTACCAGCTCCTTTTTCAGTCAGCTAAGGTTAATAAAAAATGCTTTTAAAATAGTTATTTAGACTTGTCTCTTGCTGCGGATACTGGACTAAAAAGCTACAATAGCGGCTTTGTCTTTTAAGGAGTAATTGTGTCCGCTTTCGCCAGTTACATCGCCGACATCATTGGCGTTGCCGTCTTTGCCACTACCGGTGCCCTTGTCGCCAGCCGCAAGCAGTTGGACCTGATTGGGTTCGCCTTTCTCGCCACTGCAACAGGCATTGGTGGCGGCACTTTTCGCGATGTCATACTCGGGCGCGAGATCTTCTGGGTACAAGATCAAACCTACGTCATTGTGTGCCTAGCTATTGCCACGATTACCTTCTTCAGCGCACACCTGATTCAGCGACGCTACACTTGGATTTTATGGCTCGATGCAATTGGGCTGTCTGCCTATGGCGTGTTTGGCGCTTATATTGCGCTCTCTGTGGGTGCCACCGAACTGGTCGCGGTGCTGATGGGTATGATGACGGCAAGTTTTGGCGGCGTGCTGCGCGACGTGGTCGCTCAGGAGAAAACCCTCATTCTAACCCAGGAAATTTACGCCTCGGCGGCGATGCTCGCCGCCGTCGCCTATATTGCAGCCTTGAGCATAGACTATCCGCAAGCGATCGCCGCCGCCTTTGGCATCGCCTGCGGCTTTACGCTGCGCGCAGGCGCTCTGCTCAGAGGGTGGAAGACGCCGCGCTATAAACCTCGTGCGGGGCGCAAATACGAATAATACGGTTTCCATTAATAAGTTCTAACGACACTGTCATCGCGCAGCGGGCTGAATTTGCGGTAGATCGCAACAACCGCTAGCGCGAAGACGGCAAAGCCTAACAGGGCTAAACCAAGTGTGGCGAAGCTCATCACCATCACGATGCTAAACAGGGTAACAAGGGCAACTGCCAATAACGATTTTAACTTTTTCATTTCACTTTCCTCGTTGAGATGAGATTCGCCTCATCGACAGTGAAAGTATCGCCGATCACCCTGTGCTCGAGCTTTCGCCCAGATTACACTTTTGTAAACTTTACGTGTGTAAGCGACTAATAAGTCCAAACCGTTTGCGATGCTCAGTATTATTCATGATCAAAGCAGTCATCAAAAGCGGGCTGACTGCGAGACAAAGATTGCGAGACAAAGAGTGTAGCAAAGCACATGAATAGCGCTGTAAACCGCGCTGAGCACTCACGAAATAAAGCAAACGGCGCTAAATCCTTTGTCTTCAGGATATAAAGAAGTGACGAGAGCAACGTGTGTTAGCTTTGTTGGTCACCTCTTAAGGACGCTACCATTGATTACACCGGCTTATCTGTGACCAGAGCAGCCCTCTTCATTTCTATTAGTTCTTCACTATCCGCAGGCCCCAAACAATAGCTGCAAACAGTGTGGACTTGTGCGCATTTTATTTGCCTGCAAAATCTATGCGCACTTTTAGCCCTGGCGCGGTATCGCTAACCCTTGCATCTTCAAAGACCAAACTTGCACGATGTAACTGAACCACCGAATTAACCATCGCCAGCCCCAAACCATTCCCAGGACTGTGGCGGCTTTTCTCCAGGCGCACCATGGGCTGTAAAATACGCTCGCGATCCTCTTCAGCCACCCCGGGCCCACTATCGCTGACACAAATCTGGCTGGCGCAACAAGACAGTGTAACCTCACAGCCTTCGGGGGTGTGGCGCAGCGCATTTTCCAACAAGTTGGCAATCATCTGGATAATCAATTCTCGATCGCCCATCACCCGCTCACAGGGTTCTATTTGCAGGGTGAAACGGTGACCACTATCTTCGATAACCGCCTGGTAGATCTCTCCAATTTCACGCACTAGCGCTTCAATTGACAGTTCAACAAAGCGGCTGCGCTGGGCGCCACCACTGAGATGTGCGATACGCAAAATCGCTTCAAAAGTCAAAATCATCTGATCGACTTGATCGAGCGAAGCCTCGAGCAACTGTGCTCGCACCGCTTCCTCTGGAGCATCCAATGCCCGCTCTAAATTCGCCCGCAGACGCGCCATTGGGGTTTTTAAGTCGTGTGCAATATTGGCAGATAAATCTCGGCTCTGCTGTAACAAGCGCTTGAGGTGCCCGCTGGTTTCATCCAGGCGAATGGCCAGTCTATCTAAATCGTCGTTCTTGCTGTGTATACGCACGGGCCCGTCAAAATCACCATCGGCGAGCCGATCTAGCACTCGATGGATAACATCGACCCGGCGCTGGTGTTTTAAGCCAACGTAGACACCACAAGCCAAGGTCGCCAGTAACGTGAGTAAGCCAATACTGGCAAAAATTTCGGCCACACGTTCAAGTAATTTATAGCGCCGATCAGTATTGAGCGCCACCACTAGCTGCCCACGCAGATGAGCACGACTGATCACACGCCAATTTTCACGCTCATCATCTAGCTCAAGTTCCAACTTGGCACTGCCATCCAGCGCAAACAGTTCAGGGTAGTCAGGGCCAATAACTGCGCCTGATGGCAAGCGTAAACTGGCAAACATCAAATAGCTGCGTGGCAGTTGCTCAGGTAACTGAGCACTTGTGGCCAGTTGCTCGGCGAGCACTTGATAGCGCCCTTCAAGCTCCTGGGCTACGCTGCGCTCGATTTCCTGATAGAGCAGCGCCACGGTGGCCACACCGGCCACCAATAGTAGACTCAAGAAAATAGCGCTTAGCACGACGGCTTGGCGCAGCGCCGACATCTGCCATAATTTGCCTAGCCGGCTAGGTATCAGACTCCAAGACATAGCCCGCTCCTCGCACTGTCTTCAAATACTTAGCGTCAAAGTCTCGATCAATTTTATTGCGCAAACGGCTGATGTGCGTCTCAACGACACTCGTGGTGGGGTCGAAGCGCAAGTCCCACACTTTTTCGAGCAGCATCGCCTTGGTTTGCACGCGGCTGGGGTTGCGCATAAATATCTCGAGCAGTAGGTATTCCTTGGTATTGAGTTCGATCCGCTGGCCCTGGCGCGAGCACTGACGCGTTAGCAGGTCCAACTGTAAATCACCGACACTCAGCTGGTTTTGCTGTACCTCGGTGTCGCCGTTTCTGCGTCGCCCAAGGGCATTCACCCTCGCCAGCAACTCGCTAAATGCAAAGGGCTTTGCCAAATAGTCATCACCGCCGGCCTCAAGACCCGCCACCCTGTCATCGACCTCTCCCAGTGCGGACAGAAAGAGCACCGGCACGCTGTTTTTAGCTGCGCGCATCGCCTTGAGTACCGAGAGTCCATCCAATCCTGGTGTCATGCGATCGAGCAGCACGAGATCGTAGTCTGTCGTGGTCACCGCCGCGAGCGCATGGCGCCCGTCCGTCAGCAGATCGACCACGTGGCCAACGTCGGCGAGGCCGTCCTGCACCCAAGGGCCGAGCTGGGCGTCATCCTCTAGTAAGAGTATTTTCATCGTCTCATCTCCCCTTTCAAAACGTGCATCAGGCTAAGTATTAAGTGTTGCGCGCTGCGCTGCAATCTAGTGGCTGGCATCTTAAACCATCGCACACGCAATCCAAAGCGCCGCGCAAGCCGGACGAGCAATTCCACCAAATCGATTTGGGCCCCGCGAAAATCAAAAGATTCACAGTGGATACACTGTACAGAATAGCCAAGCGCCAACCAGTACTCACGTCCAGCGGCACAAAGGCGCTGTGGACCGCACATATAAAGTGCGGCAGCTGCATCACCCGTTGTGATATGGCTGCGCTGCAGGCGCTCACCAGGGGCAAGTACGCACAGCTCTAACTGAGGCAGCTGCGCCGCGTAGTCCTGCAAACGCTGGACAATTTCCTGCGTATTGCGCCCAGCTGCATAAATTAGTTTTACCGCGGCGCCATCGTCAGGTTGCATCGCTTGAAGTGCAGCGAGAAACGGCGTTATGCCAGCCCCGCCTGCCAGCCATACCTGCGCTTTGCGCCGGGTGTTAAATGCAGGGGTAAATACCCCGCCAATATGTTGAATAAGGAGTGTGTCTCCTGCACTCAGCGCTCGCTGTAAACCCGCGGTAAACGGCCCGCTGCGCCGAATCCAAAAACACAGTTCCCCACTGTTATCGCAACTGGCAATGGTGAAAGGATGCGCTTCGTTTAGCCCTTTGTTGTCGCCCTGCAATACTGCGTACTGCCCAGGTTTCCACGAGAGGCCCGCCGGCTTTGTCGCACGTAGCTCGAGCATGTCGTCATGGTGCACAATGCTGCTCAAGCGCGCTTTGAGTGGCACAGGTCGCATCAGCCATTTACGCAACAGGGCAAATACGACCACAGCCCCTAGCAAAGCCATCGACCACCAGGCTGGTGAGTTCAGTGTCAGTGCACTGGGGGCAAACAAACTGTGTAACAGTACGCCAAAGTAGATCGCCCACATCGCGTGGTGTGTTTTTTTCCACCAGCGATACGGCAGCAGTTTAATCACAGAGACAGCAATCAGCGTAAGCAGTGCCCAGATCACCCACTCGCCAAGCTCTGCAGCGCCCTGTGTGAACACCGGCCACACACCTGCGCCCTGCTCGGCACTGATACCCCAGTGTATAAGCACAGCACCGAGGGCGAGCAGTGCAAATGCGCGGTGCAATCTATAAGTGCCCGCGATCCGCGCCTCAAGCTTGGGCCAACTCGCCAGGATAAGCGCAACGGCCATAGCGTTGGTCGCCACCAGCGCCGGCAGCAAGTGTAAGGTTTCAGAGACGCCAACGCTTTCAAATAACAGCGCACTCTGACACAGTAAAAAAACAGAAATAATTAACGATGTTCGCATAGTCGATCCTCCAATTTATCGACTATGCTAGTCACAGCGACTGACACCGCACTGGCGAGAAGTTTACAAAAATGTAAGGCGTAAAAAGCGAGGGCGCCATCGGCGCCCTCGTACTCATGCTACGGGTTTTCGTCGATTTGCGGATCGTAAGCTGGGCGATTGAAATTCAAGTTGATCCCCCCATTGACGATATCGACGTTTTGCACGCTCGCAAAACCTGGCTGATTGTTACTCGCCAACTGAAGATTACGGTTGCGATTGCGCGCGTTACCACCTTGACCGCTCTGCGCTTCAAATGACTCCGTCACCGTGCGCCCGCGTGTCACACAGCCGGCTAAACCTGTATTACAGTTGACACCTGTGCGCTCACTGACACGTCGATTGTTGTTGCTGCCATTGATGCGAAGTTCGCCTGAGATATAGTTAAAGTCATAGTTACCAGAGGTAAATCCAGACCCTGCAATTTGATAGACTCCAGGGCCTGTTGCGCCCTGAGCACTGCCGCCGTAAATCAAGCTACCGCCGAGATCTGACTCATTATCGATAGCGGCAAAACCGTTGATCACATAGCCGTTACCGCCTGAATAGGCCGTGCCATCGGCGCGCTTGCGCTGGTTTTTCAAGCGCACGTTAAGCTGCCTGCGATCGATATTCGCGGTCACTGTACCCGCGGTTGCACTGGTCAAGTTGTAGTTACCCGCATCCGCACCCGTGAGGCTAACACCGTTAAAGTTGACAGTTTTCGCCACACCGGCGTTAGCATCGATAAAGCGGCTATTGGCCGCGGCGATATTGACGGTATCACCGCTAATGATATCGCCACTGCTGAAATTAACGGTCGCGCCGCGGTTGCCGTTGTAGGTTTTGTTTGTACCCACAGCGCTGTAAGTCAGGTCCTTAGCACCGATAGTTGCTGTGGAATTTACTGTGACTGTGCCTGTGTAATTGTGGGCATCATTACCGCTTAACACGAGGCCAGTAACATCGATCGCTTTATTATTACCGGCGTTTTTGTCGCTAAACACGGCACTGACACCCGACTGATCGACAAAGAGATCATCGCTACCCACTTTGTTGCCAATGGTGACAGTCACCCCAGTGGCGGCGCGGCTACCATCGTAGGTTTTGTTATCGACGTTGCCATTAATGACTACACTGCGCTTAGTGACAGTGGCCGTTGTGGTAGTCGAGACAGGGCTTACAAGGTTGTAATTATCCTTTGCTGCGCCATCTAAACTGATGCCGTTGACCGAGACAACTTTATTCGCCGCAGCGTGCTTATGGGAAAAAGTAACACTTGTAGTCGCAAAAGTGACATCATCTGTACCTATGATATCGTCACTACTAAACTGTACTGTCGCGCCAAGGGTGCCATCGTAAACCCTGTCCTGGCCTGCAACTGTATAGCTTAAATCCTTCTTATCGATGTTTGCAGTCAGGGGGTTGGCATTGCTCACTAAATTGTAGTTTGCGGCATCAGCTCCCGTTAAATTGAGGCCTGTCACAGTCACTGTTTTCCCCGTACCCGCATTTGCGGTATCAAACAGCGCGCTTGTCGTCGCAAAGTTAACCGTGTCGCCCGCTACGATATCATTAGATGAGAAGCTCACAGCGGCGTTTTTATTAGCATCGTAGACCTTGTTGCTGGCCAGTGCCGTGTAATTGAGGTCTTTCTTAGTGATAATCGCGGTGGAGTTCACTGTGACGGTACCTGTGTAATTGTTGGCATCGTTGCCGCTCAATACCAAACCTGTCACATTGATGGCCTTATTACTGCCGGCGTGTTTGTCGTCAAAGGTTGCAGCGACGTTGGCTTGATCAACGCTGATATCATCCCCGGCGACGTAGTTACCTAGCGTTACCGTGACATTGTTTGCATTGCGGTTGCCATCGTACTGCTTGTTGCCAACATTACCGGTGATCACCACGCTGCGCTTATTAATGGTCGCGCTAGCACTGGCCGTCGTCGATCCGGCGAGGGTGTAGTTACTCTTGCCGCTGCCGTCCAGTGTAATACCGGCAATAGAAACGGTTTTATCGACGCCAGCATTTTCATCGCTGAACACAGCACTTGTGGTTGCGAAGCTGACATCTTCAGTGCCGATAATATCCAGTGTATTAAACTGGAGCGTAGCGGCATCAGTACCATCATAAACTTTATCACTGGCAGAGACCGTGTAATTGATGTTCTTCTTCAGAATGTCCGCAGTGACAGGGTTGGCGTTGCTCGCGAGGCTGTAGTTATCTTTGTCGGCACCGCCCAGGGTTATCCCACTGATAGTCACCGCTCTATCTGTCCCTGCGTTCTTGTTATCAAAGGTGCTGCTAGCGGCGGTAAAAGTAACGCTATCACTGCCAACAAGATCTAAAGTTGAAAACTGCACGGTGGCCGCATCACTGCCATCATAGGTTTTGTTACTGGCGGTAGCCGTGTAATTGATGGCTTTCTTATCGATATCTGCGCTCGTCGATGCCGCATTCAGTGTGTAGTTGAACGCATCGGCTCCCGTGAGTGTCAGGCCATTCACTGTCACGGTTTTCGACGTACCTGCATCCGCGCTATCAAACGTCGCACTGGCGGATGCCGTGTTAATACTCACGACTTCGCTGCCAATCACACCGCTAAGTGAGGTATTAATACCTGTAGCGACATCATTTCCATCGTAAGTTTTGTTACTCACCGTGGCGTTTGCATTGAGCGCTTTCTTTTCAATCGTCAGTGCAGGTGAGCCCTTTTTAACCTTGAGAATAAACTGCTGCGAAGCGAAACCGGACACAATCAAATCATCGCCGCTATAGACACCGGCATTTTTGCTGTTCGTGATCACCCTTAGATTGCCGGTTGTCTCACGTACTAAGGGGTTATCGAATAAATTATCGGAACTGTGGGTGGCTGAGGAGTTTAGTGCAGAACCGTTATATGCCCTGGTTTTTATGCCCGTAATCGTCGCGACATCGACGTACTTGATTTCACGCAGTGCCACGAGCGCTGGATTACTCTGCCCTGGTGCAATACACCAAGCCCCACTGGTGCAACTGGCATTGCCAAAATTATAGCCAACAAAAGTCGAGGATTGTTTGAGCTGCGCAGTTGTTCTTCCCCCCACATTGTCAGTGGAATTAATTCTCGCCCCTTCACCGCTTCCAGAGATGTTATTGCCGCCTGTTTTATCGTAATAGACATTGCGCAGCACTGCTTTGCCGCCACCGAGCAAACTTGCTGTACCCACCAGCATACCTTGCCCTTTAGTCGAATCACGTGGAGCACCATTGCGACGCAGGTGTTGACCCGTCGTGTAGCTGCGTGTCATCGCCCCACCGACCATTTGCCCGATTAAGCCACCGGAATTTTTATCCGCCTTCACATCACCTG
>JBMZCU010000052.1:0-13444 GCA_049613705.1 Pseudomonadales bacterium
ACAGGTATTCATATAGCGCACAGCCACGCACGCAGACATATCCGCGCGACAAGGGGGTGTGCAAAAAGTGAGTAGCTTTGGAGATCAGGCGAGCGGGGGCGCCCTTGGAGACTGTGGCCGATAGTGAGAGAGCCAAGGTTTAAACGCGTAATAATCGCGCAAGTTCTGGCCGGGCTCGAGAGAGATAGCAGGCCCTGCGACCGCGACCTGCGATAGCTCAGCCGAGCAGGCACAGCTCTGCAGCTCGTGGTTTTTCTTGCTCTGCGAGAGCTCGGAAAAATTCACCAGCTGGACCCCTTTCTGGGTACACAGTGCGAGATAGCTCTCGGCGTTACTGGTCAGGTTATTAAACAGTGGAATGGCGAATAGGATCGTCCAGGCGACAAAGCACAACTGCTGCAAATATCGATTGGTTTGGGCTTGTCTAAGCACGCGCATCGCCAGGTTGGAAAACGTAGAAGAGAGGCGATTATAAGCGACTGTCCGCGTTTGTAAACACTCTGGCAAAGCGCTACAAAAAAACACCTGGCGGCCGATATTACAAGTTACGGCGAAGGATTGTACATTTGTAAAATAAAATAGACTTCGCCCAACTAACTGGGAGGTCACATGCGCATACTGTCATCTGAAGTCGCCTACAACAGCCAACACAGCGAACATCGCCAAGAATCTTACAATCGCAGCGTCAACGCCGAAACCGAGCGCCGCACGTTTGAAGGCCCGCTACAGGGACAAAACGCGCGCATCGACGTCGTCGATATATCCTACAATGCGCGCATTACCTCGGCGCAGTACAGCGGCGCCCAGAGTCAGTCACAGATCTTGCAAAACGGCGAGACCACGAAACTGCAGCGCGAGCAGAACACGACCAGTATTATTCAACAGACCATTGGCGCCCACGGCAGCATCGTCAATTTAACCCTCGAAGAAACCGATGTCCCCGCCCTGCTTGAGCCTGTCGGCACCACCGCTTATAAGAGCGTCGAACAGCTGGAGCTGAAGAGCCACGAGCGCACTGAACTTGAGGTCACCAACCAAGCCGTCAGCAGCGACGAGCGCTCGCGCTTAGAAATAAAAGAGCAACGCGTTTTAGTAGAGCGCGAGAAACTGCACGTTGGCACCCAGGGCCGGGTGACCACTGCCGACGGCCGCGAGATAGATTTTATGCTGTCGCTAGAGATGAGCCGGGACTTCAAGCTCGAGCAATCGCTGCGCATTGAGCACAGCAAACGCGAGCTGATCGACCCTCTCGTTATCAATCTACACGGCGGTGCAGCCGGGCTCACCAGCACCAGTTTCAGCTTCGATCTAGACGCCGACGGCCAGCGCGAGAATATTTCATTCGCCGCCAGTGGCAGCGGCTTCCTGGCACTGGACATCAACGAGGACGGCGTGATCAACGACGGTTCCGAACTCTTTGGCACCGGACAGCTCGAGGGCTTTAGCGACCTGGCACGCCACGACAGTGACGGCAATTTGTGGATCGATGAAAACGACCCCGTGTTCGACAAGCTCAAAGTGTGGACCCGCGATGAAAACGGCGCCGATCGCTTACTCAGTTTGAAAGACGCTGGAGTCGGCGCGATCTACTTGGGCTCTAGCCCCAGCAGCTTCGACCTCACCGACAGCGAGAACAACTTGCTCGGGCAAGTGAAGCGCAGCGGCGTCTTCCTCACGGAAGACGGCCAGGCCGCGAGTATTCAATCTCTCGATTTAGCGGTACACAGCCGCGATGACACAGTCACATCCAACATTCAGGCACTGGAGAGCCAGAGTGCCCAGTGGCAGGAACAGGCGCAAGCTGAGAGCACCGCGCAGGCCTTCGACCTGTGGGGCGAGCCCATCGGTGCACCGCGTCTCGCTGACAGCGAGCGCAGTGACGGCCCACCAAGCCTACTCGACTTGCTCTTCCCAGAGCCCGGTAGCGCACTGGCGCAACGCCGCGAAACCCGTGAGCTGAGTACAAACGAAAGCCGCGGGCTATTCGACAACAGCGATACCGATCTAGATGAGAGCGGCGATCCTAACTTTATCTATGAGCTCGACAAAAGCGAGATGGATATCATGCAGCGCCTCAACGAGAAGGATGAGTTAAAGCTGGGCGAAGAGAAAGATAAGTACCAGCACTTGCGTACTATCGTCGAGAACTTGCAGAAAGATTTTGTAGCGCGCCGCGAAGAGGCACGCCAAGAAGAGGTGCGAGCAGAACCTAATGTACTCAGAAGTTCCTGAGTACTCTTAGAGCCGCAAAGCGCTGTTTAGCGCAGCGGTACCACCATCACAGGGATCGCCGTGTTGTGCATCACTTTGTTGGCTGTAGAGCCCATAAAGAACTGCTTAGTGGCACTGTGAGTACGCGTGCCCATCACGATTAAATCTACCGCCTGCTCAGTCGCCGCCGCCACTATTGTGCTATCGATATTACCCTCTAGCAGTACAGGTGTGACCTGGGGACGCCAATCCATTCCCTCGAGCTCTGCTTCGTAAAAGTTCGCGATGCGCGCGGCCATGGTCTCTTTTAAGTGCGACACACCTTCAGTGCGGATCTTTTTAAACTCGCTATCCGAGAGCGCCGACTGGAAGGCGATGCGCGCCGAATCGGAGATAGGTTCTAAAACGTGAAGGAATACAATTTCGGCGTCGTATTGCTTGGCTTGGCTGACCGCCATGCGAAATGCGGGGCGCGAGCCCTCGGCCAAATCTGAGACATAGAGAATTTTCTTTACTTGCGGGATCATAGCTACCTCAATCACAGTGAATGCAAAAATGCCATGTCTGAATTATAGAATTTTACACTCGTACAACCGCTGACCTAGATCAAAGGATAGGCGTATTCAGCCGCGCTGAAATCATGACTTACTCGGCACATAACCTACTGACGACGCGCCAGGTCTGCTCACTATCAATCACGCGGCCATGCCCCTGCCCTTGGGTAGCGTGTAGAGTTACATGCGCGTATTGCTCACTGATCCCGCGACTGGCGCTGAAAGGTGCAAACCGATCGCCCTCATCGTGCACTATGTGCACCGCACACTCGACCCGACCTATATGACGCTCGGATACCGCCTCGCGAAAGGGAATACGGTGCACGGTTTCAATACGCGCCAACAGACGCTCAAACAACGCTGGCGCAATACCGCTATCGAAGATCGTACGCCGCAATGAGTCGTAAAAACCAAAGGTCGGTGCAATCAACACGTGAGGCGCCTCTTTGACCACGTTGAGCGCCGAGACCGTACCCATCGAGTGACTGACCACACAGTGCAACTGCGCTTGCCCACAGTGGGCAACCACATCTTCCAGCCCTTTGATAAAGAGCGGTAGATTTGCTTGTCGCCCAGCGCTCTGACCGTGACCGTAGTGATCGAAAGCCACAGCCTTGTAACCTTCCGCCGCAATCTTCTGCATCAACGGGAAAAATTGACTGGCGCCACCCGACCAACCGTGAGTCAACAGTACGGTTCTTCCCTCGCCCAAGCTGTACAGTTGCAGCTCACCCTCGCGTCCGGCTATACGCTGGCGCTTCATCTGCGCCGGACAGGTCACATCGCCCCTGCGCGTAGCCGGAGTCAACAGGAGTTTTTCCACCTGGCGCAGTGCCAGTGCAGGCGCAATGCGATTTAACAGAGCAGAGAGCGTGCGCACCGGATAAAAACTGAGCGGGCGGCGACGCTGCTCGGAAAAGTAAATTTTACTGCTCAAGAGGCACCTCTGTAGCGCTCAACCAAATTAGCGAAGGCCAGCTTAAAACGGCTGTGCTTATCATCTTCAATCCCCATCCAAATCGTGCTCTGGCTGCCCAAGTAGAGCGAGTAGAGTTCATAGACAAACTGCTCAGCATCGCTCTGCGGCACAAAATGCCCGGCATCGATCACCTGCTCGACCGTCTCCCTGAGGTGGCCGAGCCAGAGCGCTAAGTCGCGCTGAATCTTATCGCGCACCGCCCCCTCCTGATCGTCAAATTCAACCGCCGCCGAGATATAGATACAGGTTTTGGCGCAGGGCGCGTACCAACCCAGCCAGCGCTCGCACATCCCCTGCAGCCTAAGCAGCGGATCGTCAACCTGCGCACCGGGCTCAATCACTGTCTCACGAAACAACCCGTGAGCGTGGCGCAGCACCTCGAGCTGCAGATTCTCCTTAGACTTAAAGTGCGCAAACAGCCCCGACTTAGACATCCCCGCCGCCACTGCCAGTGCACCTATAGTGAGGTCGTTCAAACTCGACTGCGTCGCCATCAAGAGCGCCACTTCAAGTATCTGCCGCTTAGTCGCCTGCCCTTTTTCCACGTTTGAGTACTCGTATAAATTCTGAAGGAGGAGAAAATAGCACGAACGTTCGTGTCTGGGAAAGAGGTTTGCTTTGTGTGTAAGTACAAAAGTTAAGGAGCGGCGAAAGCAACTTCTAACGCCAAGAGTATCCCTCACTCATGTATCGAAGCTCGGCCTAAATAATCACCTTAGGGGCTGTGAGGGCTTTGATGTTTGCGTAGCGTGTTCGCCACAGGAAGTGGCGAAAGCGCTTGCTAGCCCAGGGATGGGCTATCAAGCGCGTTAGTGAAGCGGGCGTCAAAGATCGCACGTTTTTGAGCCCCTCAGGTTGTGCCTACAGGATGTAGGTACTTAGACTTTGTCGGGAACATAAAGCCTGTGCTTTTCTTGCGCTAGGTTCTTTTGCACAAGCAAAAGAAGGTGGCTCGCCGCTGGGCGAAACAGCGTGCGCAAGGGGGAAAGTGCAGCAAACGTGCAGAGCTTCGATATAAGTGGCAGAGCTAAACAATACGGGCTGCGAAGAGCTTCAGTGCAAGCGACAGAGTAAGAGTACGCCCCGCGCAGAGCTTCGACAAAGCGACAGAATTAGACGAACCAATCCCGTTCACGCGCATCCTTGCGCTCCACGGGATACCTACTTCCTTGTAGTAACAGCCAAAAACAATCCTGGTAGGATCAGTGCCGCGGCAATTAAATGAAACATCTGCAACGTCTCCCCAAGTACCAACCACGACATCCCAGCGTTATACAGCGGAATCGCATACATCACCAAGGATGCCTTAGACGCCCCCAGTACCTTTTGAATATAAGCGTACGCCGCATAGGCGGCGATCGAGGAGATTAGGGCCAGGAAAGCCACCGTCAACCCTAAGGTCTGCATTGTTTGCGGTGAGCTTAAGTGCTGCCAATTGGCCTGTATTTCCCACAGCGCAAACGGCAACAGCCCCAGTACCCCACCAACAGACATCGCGAAAAAGCGCGGGAACAGCGTGAGCTTGGTTTTCAAGTGCCCCTGCCACAATGAATAAAAACCCCACGAGGCCGACGCCGCAAGAATCCACAGGTCACCGCGGGTGAACGCCAATTGCTGTAACACCTCGAGCGAACCCTTGGCGACCACAATAATCACACCGAGCAGCGATACGGCCACTCCCAACAGCTGGCGCACTGTCATGATCTGAGCGTACCACCAGCGCGCGAAAAGGATGATGAATACCGGTGACATCGCGTAGATCAAGCCGATATTAGTCGAGGTCGTGGTCTGCGCGCCCAGGTAGGGGAATGCGCCGCAAATCCCCATCCCCAATACACCGAGCAGCAGTAATTGACGCCATTCAGCACGCAGTGTCTGGCGGTGCTTTCGCAAGGTCGGATAGAGAAAGGGCAGCAGCACAGCAATCGCTGCCAGCCAACGGGTAAACGCGAGGGTAAAAGGCGGAATCTGATCGTGCACTAAACGTGCGACTACCATGTTGCTCGAGAGCAGTGCCGGGGTAAGCAGCAGCACGACAATGGCGGCAGTGTGTCGATTAAAAAGGCGGGCGGATAACGTGTCCACAAAATGTCCTTAGGTCTAAGGAAGGTATGAATAGGTCCCCAAATGTTCTCTGTGGATAACTAAGGGGCTAAATCCGCGAAAGAAAGCGCAGTTAATGGCAGCGTCCTTAACAAGCTTTCTGACAAAGGAGTTGGCCCCTTTGATATCCACCCTGCGGGGCGTACAGGGCGATCTATGCTTTTTGTTAGCGCTCTTCGCCGGGCAACCAGCCCGCCTGTGAGCACTGCCTCAATCGTAAACCGCCCTGTGCGCCAGAGGCGTTTTGGACTTGTTCATACCTTCCTAACTTTTATACAGGCGCACAACAGCGCGAACGCCATTCTAAAACAATCGCTTGGCGATGGTTACCGCTAAATTGCCCGTCAGGCAATTCTACGGAGTAAGTAAGCAGAGGAGAAAATGGTTTATTGTCATATTTGACAACAAACAAAACTCACTCTATAGTGCGCCTAAATTTTGATCAACCACAGGATATTCACCATGAAAATGCTTCCCTCAATTTTGTGTACTGCACTGATCACGGGAGCCGTCTGGGGCACTGTTTGGGCGCAGCAGCCAAAACCCATTGCACCGGCTAGCGCCGAGCAGAGCCAGCTGCCGTTCGCCAAAGATTTGGTCGGCCTCAGCCAGAGCGCGAGTTACGAGGATGCAGAGCGCACTGCCAAATCACTGTTTACCAAACTCAGCGAGAACCAGAAGCTGATCGGCGAGCTCAAGGACATCAAGACAATCGATATTTACTTGGTCTACGTAAGCCAGGACGACAAGCTGAGAATCAGCGCCGCGGTCGATCGCAACACCCTAAAGTCTGTCAAATTTGATCCCATTACAGTACCCGCTGGGCGCTACGATGTGCTGGCTCCGCGCGGCAGCAGTGCCGATCAACTCAGCGCCGCTTGGGGCAAGCTGGACAGCGTTCGCAAGCTAGGTGCCGTGGTAGAGAGCTACCAGTTGGACGCCGAGGGCAAGTTTGTCAGCGCTCACTCTTTCGTCAACTACCAATAGGGGAAGTACAGTGTTAGAAACCTTACTCACACAAGTTGACGAGAACATTTTCTACGCCTGGGAGAGCTGGCTGGGGGACTGGCTATTTGCCATCTCGCTCGGGCTGTTCGCCCTCGAGCTGCTGGTATTCGCCTTTCGCAAACAGCTCAACTGGCGCCTGATCGGCGACAGTGTCAGCAATTTCATCACCCTCTACGGCTACCTAGGGCTGAGTTATCTCTTTCTGGCGACCTTCTATGTCAGCGCATTCTACTTCGCCTACACCCAGTTGAGCATCGCCCAACTACCGCTGACCGGCTGGACCCTGCTCGGCTGTATTGTACTGGCCGACCTCGCCTACTACTGGGAGCACCGCTTTATGCACCGCACGGGGCTCGGCTGGGCGACGCACACCGTGCATCACAGCTCGCCTGAGTTCAACATTTCCGTAGCCTACCGCTTCGGCCCTCTCGACGGCTTGCTGCCTATCTTGTTCCACCTGCCGCTGGCGATGCTCGGCTTCAACCCGCTGATTATTTTCCTCAGCGAGGCAATAGTGCAGCTCTACCAAACGATGCTGCACACTAAGCTGGTCAAAAAACTGCCCGCCCCCATTGAAGCTGTGTTCAATACGCCGTCTCACCACAGGGTGCATCACGGCAGAAACCGTCAGTATCTGGATAAGAACTACGCCGGTATATTCATCATCTGGGATCGCATGTTCAACACTTTCGCCCGCGAGGAGGAGACCGTCAAATTCGGTGTTTACCCGCAGCTCAAGTCGGTCAACCCGGTGAAGATCTTTTGCCACGGCTTTTACAAACTGATACAACAGATGGGACAGGCAAAGAGCTTTTCACAGGCCTGCAAAATACTGATCAAGCCACCGGGTTGGTTTGAGAGCCAGCAGACCTCAGCGGGAGATAAATAATGTCGTACCCTCAGGACAGTGACCTCAGCGCACTCGAAGCACTGCGCCACTGCTGCAGCCGCGAGCGCGAACAGGCGCTCGCACTTCCCGTCAGCAGTTACCGCGATAGCGCGGTGATGAAGCGCGAGCGCGACACACTCTTCACCTCGCAGTGGCTGTTCGCCTGCCCGAGAGAAAAGCTCACCGCCCCTGGCAGCTACTTTGCCACTGTGATCGCCGGCGAACCCGTCGCCGTGATTCACGGCGCCGACGGCCAGTTGCGCGCCCTCTCCAACAGCTGTCGCCACCGCGGCACACCGCTGCTCGACGAGGGTTTCGGTCGGATCGAAAAGAACATCAGCTGCCCCTATCACGCCTGGACATACCGCAGCGACGGCAGCTTTGTCGGCGCGCCGATGTGCGGTAATGTCAATCTCGATGACTCGCACACCGCCCTGCCCAGCTTCGCCGTAGAGGTTTTCTTGGGGCTAGTCTTTATCAATTTCGATAGCGCAGCTGTGGCAATGGCCGAGCGCTTTGCCACAGTGGCCCAGTACGCCGAGCTGTTCGAGCCCGCGCGCTTCGTGCACAGTCACGTGGACACGGCGGAGCGCTGGCACTGCAACTGGAAAATTGCCTTTGAGAACGCCGCCGAGAGCTATCACCTCTTCAAGGTGCACAAAGAGACCCTAGAGACAGTGAGTCCCAGCAAGGGAGCCTTCTACGTCGCGGGCAACTCCGCCTTTTGCCTCACCGGCGGCGCCTACAAGCTCCCGACTATGGATAAGCTCTGGCTCAGCGGCTCGCCCGAGATCTACAAGCACTACCTGCTGATTGCGCTCCCTCCCTCCGTTGTGATGGTTTTGAGCTACGATTCCCTCGGCTGGATCGCCATCGACCCGCATAGCCCCGAACACTGTCGCATCGGCGCAGGCTTTATCAGCGCTAAAAAGGCGCGCAGCGCCAAAGATCGTGAGCAGAGTTTCACCCAGGCCTTTTTCGACGAGGACAAGTCGATCTGCGAGCGCGTGCAACGCGCGGCGCACAGCAGAGTTGCGCCCTGTGGCCAACTGGTGGAGATGGAAGCGGTGCTGGCCGACTTTCACAGTTTTCTCAACAGCCAACTGTTCGGTGCTGCCGAGACTTCATTGCGCGTCAACAACAGCGAGCAAAATGTCTTTAACTAGTGCCGTCCGCCGCATCTTGTAGTTGCGTGAGCAGCCCTTGAATAGTCAGAATATCAAAACTGTGCAGCGCCTCTTCCAGCGCGGTGCACAAGGCCAGCAAAGCTGCCAGCTCGTCCTGTGCAGCACGCTCAGCTAAGCGCTGCTGCAGTGCTGCGATAGCTGCCAGATTGTTACTCTTTCGCAGCTCTGCCAATTCAGCACCATAGTGCTTTAGCACACCGTGCAGCTGGGCTCTGTCCTCGTGCTGCATGAGTGCAGGCTCCGCCTCCGCTGTCGCTGTCGCTGTCGCAGCGCTCAGTTCGCGATGCGCTAAGTGAGACTTCAACACTTGCAGCAACAGCTGCGCATCCACCGGCTTTGCCAAATAGTCGTCAAATAAATAGCGCTGGCTCTCAGCGTACTTATCGGCAACCACCGAAGCGGTCAGTGCAATGATAACTGGCCGCTGCTCGTGTTGGCGCAGCGCTTTGGCCGCCTCATAACCATTCATTCGCGGCATTCGAATATCCATTAACACAACATCATAATACTGCTCAGCACACGCTTGTAAGGCTGTCAGACCGTCGCCAACACTCTCATAAGTAATGCCAAACTGCAGCAGAAGCGCCTCTAGCAGCTGGCGGTTGTGCTCTACATCATCAACGATTAACACCCGGCATGGCTCAAAGACGACGGGGGCTGCGATAGTCTCTTCACGCTGACTGCTCTGGTGATGATGATAGTGTAATTGGGGCAGAGAAATAACAAAGCGCGCCCCGTCGGTATAGTGACTATCGAGCGTGACATCACCACCCATAAGCCGTGAAAGCCTTCGGCTAATACTCAAACCCAGGCCCGAGCCTCCATAGTGACTATCTTGCCCCTGCTGCTGATCAAAACTATTGAAAATACGTTCGCGCTGCGAGTGTTCGACCCCAATTCCGCTATCGGTCACCGCGATTTCTAACTCGACACAGGCTTCATCGCGCTGCACTACACTGACACTCAGCTGTATGACCCCGCGATCGGTAAATTTGATGGAGTTGCTCAACAAGTTAAACAGCACTTGGCGAATTCGCTGTTCATCGAGTTCAACCAGCGGTGGCACCTGCGCATCGATATCGAGCTCAAAGCGCAACCCTTTGCTCTGGGCCTGCGGGCGAAAGAGTTCACTGCAATCGTTGAGCAGGCGCACTAGGTCAACCGCAGCTAACTGCAGTTCTACCTTTTCAGCTTCTATCTTAGAGAGATCTAGTACATCGTTAATGATCGCCAACAGCGAGCTGCCTGCAGATTTGATAATCGCGCTCTGGCGCTTGAGCAAAGGATCTTTAACCCCGGCATGCACTAAATTCGCAAAGCCGATAATCGCATTCATCGGGGTGCGTATCTCGTGACTCATATTGGCCAAGAAATCCGATTTGGCACGGCTGGCCACCTCGGCCTGGCGCTTGGCCGAAACAAGTCTGCGCTCAAGCTCGATCCGCTCACTCAAATCAACCCCGATACACAACAGCGCCTCTTGATTGGCGTAACTAACGGGTAAAACCGAACACTGTATGTCGCTTTCTCGCCCTTGGCAGCCACGCAATTTCAACAGTTTTCGCTCCACTTGACCATGGCGCTGTAACAGCACCAAGAGACGTGCTCGCGCTGTTGCTGAAATGAAGTTGCCCAGTTGCAACGTCGCATAAGCGGAGCGTTCAATCCCTAAGAAACGCCGCGCCATGGGGTTGGCCATCAGCATGTCTGCGCTGCGTGAAATTACCACCACGAGCTGCGGCGTATTATCCAGCACCAGCTTTAAACGCTCCTCCGCAGCGCGGCGACGCACCACTTCACGGCGCAAACCCAACCCCCAAGCCACAAACAAGAGGATAATAAAGCTCAGCAGCAAAGCCACCTTGATAGTTAAGTCATAATCGGTGCGAGCGGCAAACTTGCTGCGTCCCCAGCTGTCGAGTATCTCTTGTTGACGCTTCAGGGGAATCGAATCTATTGCCCTGTTGAGTAGCTCAATGGCCGGTTCGAGGCGCGGCCCGACACTAAACGTCAGATCGGTATTAAATTTAGTCTTACCGACAATGCGTAAGTTGCTGCCTCCGAGCTTGGCAATGTAGAAATTCGCTTGAGCCAAATTAACAATTGCCACTTCCTCAGCGCCTGTGGAGACAGCTGTCAGTGCGGCCTCGATATTGATATAAGGCGCAAGTGCCAGTTGCGGGTACTCACTGCGCACTGCCGAGATGTAACCCGAGCCCTCGCTAACAGCCACGCGCCGGTCGGCAATTTCGCGCAGCGAATCCACATAGCCCTGCTGCTGGCGCATCACGATTACAATAGGCGACACTAGGTAGGGCCGCGTCTTTTTGTGCTCCACCATCGCGCGCAGCGAGCTGGAGATCAAATCGACGTCGCCGTTGCGCATTTTATGCATCGCAGCAGGCCACGTATTGGCCGGCAATATTTCAAATTCGATGCCAAGGCGCGTTTGAATCTCATCGAGATAATCGGCCACTATGCCGCGGTAGCGCCCCTGGGCGTCGAAGGATTCGTAGGGCAACCAACTGGGATCACCGGTAAAGCGAAAGGGGCCATTGGCCGCCAGCCAATCGCGCTCCTCATCGCTGAGCGTAAAGCCCTTGTGCGGTGCTTCAAGATGGGGAGCGTAATTGAGTGCCTGTGCGCTGCAAAAGCAGCTGACAGCGGTGAACAAAAAAAATGCAAAGGCGTGTCTGAACGAAGCATGCACAGGCGCGAACAATCCCATCGCGCCTGTGTTACGCCGTCTGCTCGACAATGGCGACAAACTCATCTAAGTGCTCGATAAAGATATCGACCAGCTCGGGATCGAAGTGACTACCGCGGCTCTCGATAATATGCGCCACCGCGCGATCTATGTCCCAAGCCTCTTTGTACTGGCGCTTGTGAGTGAGCGCATCGAATACATCCGCCAGCGCCACGATGCGCCCGTAGACGTGAATTTCATCGCCCTTCAGGCCGCGTGGATAGCCACTGCCGTCCCATTTTTCGTGGTGTTGGTGCGAGATAATCGAGGCGGCGTTCAACAGTTTTCTGCCAGAGCCCAAGAGCAGGTCGCGCCCTTTCTTGGCGTGGGTCTTCATCAACTCGTACTCCTGCTCAGTGAGCTTGCCGGGCTTGTGCAGGATAGACTTTGGAATCATGATTTTGCCGATATCGTGCATCGGTGAGGCGTGGAAGATAATCCGCTCATCTTCTTCACTCAAGGTTGGCACATAGCGCGCCAACAGGCGCGAGGACTCGGCGACCCGCTTGATGTGCGCACCGGTCTCGTCCGAAGTCGACTCCATTACTTCCATCAAGATGTAGATAGTCTCGCGATGGCTCAGCTCTATCTCTTTGAGCAGGCGCTGATTTTGTAGCTGCGTCTTAACCGCCAGCTCGACATTGCGCTGCTGCAGCAACTTTTGCGAGCGATAGAGCTGGGTGTGCACTCTCACCCGCGAGAGCAGCTCCTCGGCGTGAAAGGGCTTAGTGATATAATCGACACCGCCGGCCTCAAAGCCCTCACTGATAGAGTCTTGGTCCGAGCGACCGGTGAGGAAAATAATCGGCGTCTGCTCGTTGGCACTGTCCTCTTTGATCAGGCGACACAGCTCAAAGCCGTTGATTTTAGGCATCATGACATCGAGTAAGATCAGATCGAAGCTCTGGGTTTTGGCGATGCCCAGCGCTTGCTGCGCATCGTTGGCAAAGGAGAACTCATAGCTATCTTCCTGCAAGATGCTCATCGCGACTTGAATATTCTGCGCGATATCATCGACGATTAGTACTCGCCCTTGCGCCGCCTGCTCCATCCAACTTACTCCATGAAATTCAATATCTTAATTTATCGAGGTTATATTTTGTGCAGTTAATCGCCGCTGAATACTGCCCTCTCATTTCGCCCTGTCAGACCGATTGTTTAGAATCTTACAACGGTGCTAGCATTAAGGCCTTTTACACGCCGGTAAAGCTATGATTCTCGCGCAGACACCCCGCATTCGTATTCGCCAATTAACCGTCAGTGATGCCGCTTTTATCCTCGAGCTTTTCAATCAGCCGACGTTTTTACGCTATATCGGCGACAAGGGAGTCCACTCTCTCGCCTGTGCCGAGCACTACCTGCGCAGTGGACCGCTGGCGAGCTACGCCAGCAGCGGGTTGCACATGTACCTGGTAGAAGAGCGTGGGACAGATCGATCGCTGGGACTGTGCGGTTTGATTGACCGGGATGAACTACCTGGGATCGACTTGGGATTTGCGCTGTCCAGCGAACACTTGGGAAAGGGCTTTGCCAGTGAGGCGGCGCGCGCAGTGATCGCGCTGGCCAGAGCGCACTTTAAGCTGACCGAACTTTTTGCCCTTACACACCCGGACAACACAGCCTCACAGAAATGCCTGCTAAAACTCGGTTTTGCCTTCAAAGAGACACTCAATGCCGATGGCTTCGCCGAGAATAGTAAGCTGTTTCACCTAACACTCTAGCTCGTCACGCCAAACAGCACCCGAATAATACGTCGCACGCAGCGCG
>JBMZCU010000053.1:0-13431 GCA_049613705.1 Pseudomonadales bacterium
AAAAAGCAACCGCTGCTGTCCATAGATGAGCGCGTCAGATTGGCAAGCGTGGTTACTGCACATTTGCCAAATGTCGAAATCGTCGGCTTTGACTGCCTACTGGCAGACTTAGTGCACCGTGAAAAAGCCAATGTAATCTTACGTGGCCTGCGCGCGGTCTCTGACTTTGAATACGAATTTCAGCTGGCAAATATGAACCGTCACTTGGCGCCACAAGCCGAGAGCCTTTTTCTAACGCCGTCTGAACACCTGTCGTTTATCTCATCGACACTGATCAGAGAGATATCGAGACTAAACGGCGACGTGGCCAAGTTTATCCACCCCGAAGTGGAAGCGGCCCTAAAAAAAGCACAGTAATTACCCGGCAGCGGTGAACAGTGTAAAGCATCGCCCCGGCGCGCTTTATACCCAACAGCCGCTCCACAGCTAGCAGATAATGCCGACAGAGCCATTACGAGACTAGCGAGAACCGAGAATACTCTCACACGTTGAGAGATAACAACGAATAACCTTTGCGAGCGATGAGGTAAAACATGGCGCTAATTATCACCGACGAGTGCATCAACTGCGATGTATGCGAACCCGAGTGCCCCAATGAGGCGATATCTCCGGGTGAGGAGATCTATGAGATCGAACCGAGCAAGTGCACCGAGTGTGTCGGTCACTACGACACCCCACAGTGTGTAGAAGTCTGCCCGGTTGACTGTATCCCTAAGGATCCAGATCACGAAGAGACCCAAGATGAGCTGATGATCAAGTATACTCAGCTAACTGCTTAAGTGCAGATAACTCTGAAAGCCGCGCTCGACGCGGCTTTTTTACGCGTAAACATTAGCGATAAGATAGCCGAGGCAGATGGATAAGCGAGAGCGGCAGCAGTGGCTGCTAGATAGACTGGCGACAGCGGGCGAGATTGAAACCCTAATAGCGGCCGAGCAGTGCAACGTATCGGCAACGACAATCGGCCGCGACCTCAGAGCACTAGAACAGCTGGGCGCACTCAAGCGCACTCGCAACGGCGCTCGCTGTACACAGATGCAAACCCCGCCCTTTACTCGGCGCAGCAAATCAACACACTGGCTATCACTAACCCGCGAACAGTGCTGCGATATTCTAGACGGTGCCCAGACACTCTTTATCGACGGCGGAACCTCTGGGGTCAATTTTGCGCGGCACTTACCACTTCAGTTTGCAGGCCTAGTGATAACCCCCGCTCCAGCCGTTGCTTGCGCCCTGTTAGAACTAGAAATTGAAACCTTGCTTATCGGCGGCTCTATCAGGCCACTGGCCGCGATTGCCACAGGCCAGGGAACACTGCACTCCATCGCAAAGTACCGTGCAGATCTCTGCATTCTGGGTGCCTGTGCGCTCGATAGCACTTTTGGTTTAAGTGCCGATGACAGTGCTGAGGCAGCGGTTAAACATCAAATGGCAGCGCAATCAGCACGTACTGTTGTGCTGGCACAAAGCACCAAGCTAAACCGTAGAGCTCGTTACGGCGCCCTCGATGCAGAGTGCATTTACGGGTTAATTACAGACGCGAGTGCCACCACAGAAGATCTGCGCCAGGCCCCCTGGAAAACTTGGATCAGCGCGCATCCGCACGCGACAGTATCTCGCGCAGATTAAACTCACTGTCGAGTAGCTCGCCAATGGCGTTGCCATCCACTAGGTGATGAGCGTATTGCATGTGGAGGCAGCGCACTTTGTCCCACTGCGCAATCCCACCGATGCCGTAACTGGCAAACAAATCCGTCATGCCACGCTGCTCGATAAGCGCGGCATCGTCAGGGTGCATTTCAGCTTTGCGCTTAGCTACGTACTGGTGCTGATTGGCCAAGAAAGCCTCTCGCAATCCCTCGTCCTCTTGCAGACGCTGCTCGACATCCTTAACCCAGCCCTGCGTCTCAATTGCGCCAATCGCTTTCGAGATCGACTTGCCACAGAGCCAATAGAGTGTGGGGAAGGGCTTGTTATCCACAATGCTACGCATTTGCAGCACTTGTGGACAGCCGTTGTTCGCTCTCGCTGCGACGCGCACTATCCCCTGCGGCTCGCGTCCAATTTGCTCGGCGATGATCGCCAAATCTGCTTGATCTACCTTCAATGTCACTTCCACATAAAAATCATTACTAACGGCCGCTATACGTGACCGTACTCTTCACCTTGGCGCAACCAGCGCGCGGTAATCGCGTCAACCAACTCAGCTTGCGCTTCAATCTGAGGCGCTATGCGCGTCACTTTTTGCAGCAGATCCGCATCGCGCTGCAAATCGGCTATCTTGAACTGCATCTCTCCAGTTTGACGAGTTCCTAGCACTTCGCCGGGGCCACGTATCTCCAAGTCTTTTTCCGCTATTTTAAAGCCATCGGTGGTATCGCGCATCACACCCAAGCGCTTCTTACCCGTTTTCGACAGCGGTGCCCGGTACATCAACACACAAAAGCTCTCGACACTGCCACGTCCGACTCGCCCACGCAACTGATGTAACTGCGCCAGCCCAAGCCGCTCCGGATTCTCAATAATCATCACACTGGCATTGGGTACATCGACACCGACTTCAATCACTGTAGTCGCCACTAGAAGATCAATTTCACCGGCTTTGAAGCGCGCCATAACATCCGCTTTATCCTTCGCTTTCATACGCCCGTGCACCAAGCCGACAGTGACTTCTGGCAGCTGCTCGGTGAGCGCCTGTGCACTGACCTCTGCCGCTTGGCACTGCAGCGCTTCAGATTCATCTATCAAGGTACACACCCAGTACACCTGGCGTTTATTCTCACAGGCACTGCGTACCCTGGCAACAACCTGATCGCGGCGGGCGTCATCTATCACGACGGTTTGTACTGGGGTTCTTCCCGGGGGGAGCTCGTCGATGACAGAGCAATCTAAATCTGCGTAGGCGCTCATTGTCAGCGTTCGCGGGATCGGCGTCGCTGTCATGATCAACTGGTGTGGAACGCGCATGCCATCCACACCCTTTTCACGCAAGCTCAGGCGCTGATGCACACCAAACCTGTGCTGTTCGTCGATAATCGCTAGCCCAAGCTTATAAAAACGCACCTCTTCTTGGAAAAGTGCGTGAGTACCCACTACCACTTGTGCCTTACCATTGGCGATACATTGCAATTGCTGCTCGCGTTTTTTGCCCTTTATTCGCCCGGTGATCCAGCCCACTTGTATACCCAGAGGCTCTAGCCATTGGCTAAAGTTTAAAAAGTGCTGTTCGGCCAGAATTTCGGTTGGTGCCATCACCGCCGCTTGATACTCACCCTCTACCGCCTGTAGTGCAGCCATCGCAGCGACGACCGTTTTACCTGAGCCTACATCGCCCTGTACTAAACGCAGCATTGGCAGCGTTTTCATCAAATCTTCTGCCACCTCTGCAATGACTCGACTCTGTGCCGATGTCGGCTTAAAAGGAAGCCCGGCTAAAAACCCCTCGCACAGGTCCGCTGGCGCGTTAAAAGATGCCGCGCCATAGGCTTGCACTTTGTGACGCAGGTTAAGCAGTGTTAAGTGGTGTGCCAGCAACTCTTCAAAAGCTAGCCGCCGCTGCGCCGGATGCTGCCCACTGGTCAATTTGGCAATATCCGCTTCAACCGGGGGGGCGTGAAGGTAGCGCAGAGACTTGGTCAACTCGGGGATGTGCCAGTCTTGGCGCACTTGTGGTGGTAACAGCTCCGCCAACTCGCCCTGCTCAAGCCATTTAAGTGCCTGCGCAATCAAACTGCGCATCCGACTCTGCTGTAGGCCTTCTGTCATAGGGTAGACAGGGGTCAGAGCGGGCTCACCTTCCGTCGCGGGCTGAGACGCCGCCTTATACTCTGGGTGGATCATTTCAAGGCCATTGGGACCTGGCCTAACTTCACCGAAACAGCGCAGTTGCTTGCCACTGGCCAGCGCATTTTTTTGTGCGGCAGAGAAGTGAAAAAAGCGCAGCGTTAACAGGCCACTACTATCGCGCACACGGCACAGTAACGTCTTGCGCTTACCGAATTTCACCTCACAACTTTGCACTTCAACTTCGACAACAGCCTCATCCCCTGGCCGCAGTTCGGCAATCACTTTTAGCGTACTGCGATCTTGATAGCGCAGCGGCAAGTGAAACAGTAGATCTTGAACATTGTGAATACCCAAACGCTCAAGCTTGTTACACATGGCGGCGCCCACGCCTTTTAAAATGCTGACACTGGGAATTTGCACACTCACGCCACTTTACTCTTGCGGGGTACAGTGCTGCAACGCATCAACTAGACAGTCGATCGCCTTGCTGCGTGGAAAACTGGCGCGCCAGGCCAATGCAACGGTGCGCCCGGGTTTAGGTTCACTGAAAGGTCTGGCAACTAACATAGGCATATCGGTGTGTGCGTACACTGCACTCTTGGGGATAACACTGCTGCCTAAACCAGAGGCGACCATCATCCGAATGGTCTCTATAGAGCTGCCCTCGGTCGCCTTGTGCTGAGTATTCATTGCCTGCTGTAAGCTGCTACAAGCATTGAGAATTTGGTCTCTAAAACAGTGGCCCTCGCCGAGCAGAAGTAGCTCTGTCTGTGCCAAGTCTTGTGCCGCGATACACGTGCGCTCACTCCAGGGATGGGAAGCTTCCATCAGCATCAGAAACTCTTCGTCATAGAGCGGTCGAGTAACGACGTCTGGCTCACTGAATGGTAGCGCCACCACTATGGCGTCTAATTCGGCATTGAGCAACTTCTCGCGTAATTTGTGCGTATAGTTTTCTTCAATGTAGAGTGGCATTTGGGGTGCCAGTCCTCGCATTTGGTGCACCAACTTTGGAAATAAATACGGCCCGATTGTATAGATAGCACCTACCTTCAAAGGGGTTGCCAACTGATCGGCATCGGCCATTGCCAATTCCTTTATCGTTTCGCTCTGCTGCAGTACGACTTTGGCTTGCTCGATAATTTTGAGCCCAACATCCGTTGGACGCACCGTGTTCTTCGTGCGCTCAAATACCGCCACATTGAGCTCTTCTTCGAGCTTTTTGACGGCGATCGACAGCGTTGGCTGGCTGACAAAACAAGCCTGTGCCGCACGGCCAAAATGCTGTGTCTTAGCCAGTGTGACTATGTAGCGCAATTCTGTCAGCGTCATTATAATCGCCCTTTTAAATCGAGTGGGATAAACATCGTGTCAAAGACACCCAAAATTCTCATTGCCGGCTGCGGCGATGTGGGCAGCGCAACAGGAGAAAGGCTCGCCGCCAAGGGCTATAGTGTATACGGCCTACGCCGTAATACAACGCAGATTCCACGCTCTATCAAGGCACTCAGTGCCGATCTCAATGATCCAGCCACACTGAATGACCTCCCCGCTGTCGATTTTGTGCTCTATTGCGCCGCACCGAGCCGTCAGCGCGGCGACAATTATGAAGACACCTACGTTCAAGGATTAGAAAACCTGATCAAGGCGTTGCCCTCGCCGCCCTTGCATTGCTTTTTCACCTCGAGTACCAGCGTTTATCACCAAGATAACCATCAGTGGGTTGATGAGCACAGTCCCTGTCACCCGTTCTCTTCGCGTGGCCAAATAATGCTTAATGCCGAGCGGCAAGTTCACCTGTTATGCCCTGCTAGTACCGTTGTTCGCTTCGCTGGAATTTACGGCCCTGGGCGCGAGTACCTGCTCGGCCAAGTTAAACTCGGCAAACGAGCTAATTCACAGCCGAAAGTATTCACCAATCGAATTCACCGGGACGACTGCGCAGGTATTTTGTGCCACCTCATTGAGCAAAAACTCGCTGCAAAACCCTTAGCGTCACTCTATCTGGGCTGTGATAGCCTTCCCAGCCCACTCTACGATGTCACCCAATGGCTAGCGCAACAACTTGATATCACCTCGACAGATGCAAGTTTGAGCCGTGACACACCCAGCAAGCGCTGCAGCAATCAGCGGCTTTTAGACAGCGGTTACCAATTTATATATTCCGATTACAGGCAAGGCTATGCAGAGCTGCTGCATCCCTCCCCAGTGCAGTGAGCTAAAAATTCACACTGCACTTTGTTCTCTTGGCAGCTGCTGCTAAAATTGATGCAAATCAACTTAAAAAATGAGGCTAACATGGGCGCGCACGACGAGAACTTCAAAGAATCAACGGGTTTCGGCTGGTTGATAATTAACCTTATTGCCTTCGCTTGGGTCACTATGCCGCTAAGCATTGGCCTATCTAAAGTGATGTGGTAATTCAACCTCGTGTCACTGTTGAAAATAGGCGCTGTGGCTAAGCTTACAGGCCTATCTGTTCAGGGAATTCGCTATTACCAGCAACTTGGACTCATACATTCACAACAGCGCACGCAAGCCGGATACCGGCTTTTTCCACCAGATACCCTCGCCAAAATCCATTTCATTCAGCGCTGCCAACGCATCGGCTTTTCTCTGCCCGAAATTACAGACATGCTCAATTTGCAAGACACCCCGTCAGCTGGCGCTGCGCAAGTTAAGCAAAAGGTAGAAGACAAAATCGCCTTGATACAACAAAAGATTGACGATTTAGAAGAGGTAAAACATTCACTGGCCCAGCTTTCGAACAGCTGTTCAGGCAGGGGTTCACTAGATGAGTGCCCTATTTACGAAACACTCTGGCGCAGTGATACACCAGAGTAACCGTGTAAAGGCTGCCCAAAGCAGCGAACACACCCGTTTATCCACCGAACTGCTCAACCCCCGTCGGCGTAGCCATCAACAGTACATCCGCTCTGCGCGATGCAAAAAGGCCATTAGTTACCACGCCAACAACAGCGTTTATCTGCGCCTCTAATTGCTCAGGATTATCGATATAGAGGTTCTCTACATCTAAAATATGATTGCCATTGTCTGTGACCACGCCCTGTCGATACACAGGCTGCGCATCGTATTTGACCAACTGCCTTGCGACATGTGAACGCGCCATCGGGATGACTTCAACGGGCAATGGGAAGGCCCCCAGAGTCTCTACTTTTTTACTCTCATCGACGATACAGACGAACTCTTTTGCCACGGCTGCTACAATTTTTTCACGTGTTAGCGCGGCGCCGCCACCTTTAATCAAATTGAGCTGGGGGTCAAATTCATCAGCACCATCTACGTATACCGCCATCTCATTGACATCGTTTAACGAGTACACCGCAATACCGTGCTCTTCAAGGCGCCTCGCCGATTCATCTGAGCTTGCGACCGTGCCGTCAAATAAGTGCTTAATTTGCGCCAGCTGGTCGATAAACATATTAGCCGTAGATCCTGTGCCAACACCGACAATGCTGTCTTTGCTTAACTTTGGTGTGATGTAATCGATCGCCGCCGCCGCAACGGCTCGTTTCATTTCGTCTTGAGTCATGATCTTACCCCGAAAAATTTTGTCCGAATTATACCCGCTCATCTTCGCAATATCAGTTATCGCGGTGACTTTATGGCTTTTTCTTTTTCTTCTAGACGCCGTGATAAACACCTTGTAGCATGCTCTCTACCTTAATTTAATCCCCGTTAATGACGCAGAAGACTATGCAAAATCCCTATATAAAAAAGATCCTCAAAGCCCGTGTTTACGATGCCGCCATAGAGACGCCTCTGGAAGAGGCCGGGATTCTGTCACAGCGAATTAACAACATGGTCTTACTCAAGCGTGAAGACCTACAGCCTGTTTACTCCTTCAAACTGCGTGGCGCTTACAACAAGATGGCGCAGCTTAGCGATGAGCAACGCCAGCGTGGTGTGATCACCGCATCAGCGGGAAACCACGCACAGGGCATGGCGATGTCCTCTCGCATTATGGGTGTCGATGCCATCATCGTCATGCCCAAGACGACGCCGGCGATCAAAGTCGATAATGTGCGAAATCTAGGTGGCAGTGTTGTGCTGCACGGCGAGGCCTTTGATGAGGCAAAACACTACGCAGAAGAGCTCGCAGCAAAAGAAGGCTACACCTACTGCCCACCCTTTGACGACCCCGATGTTATTGCCGGGCAAGGCACCATCGCAATGGAAATTATGCGCCAGCACAGTGGCGAGTTAGACGCTGTTTTCGTCCCGGTCGGTGGTGGTGGCCTCATTGCGGGGATCGCCGTCTATATCAAATACCTGTGCCCTCAAACGAAAATTATCGGTGTTGAATCGAGCGATTCTGCCTGCTTAAAAGCAGCGCTTGAAGCCGGCGAGCGTGTTGTGCTGCCCGAAGTCGGCATTTTTGCTGACGGCGTTGCCGTCGCGCAAATTGGTGAACATCCGTTTGCCATCGCCCAGGAGTATGTCGACGAAGTGATCACTGTGGACACAGATGAGATTTGTGCCGCCCTTAAAGATATCTACGACAATACCCGTTCAATCTGTGAACCTTCTGGAGCTCTCGCTGTAGCGGGCCTAAAAAAATACGTTCAACGCGAGCGCTGCAGCGGGCAAACGTTTGTGGCTATAAACTCCGGGGCTAACATGAATTTTAGCCGCCTGCGTCACGTTGCAGAACGTACCGATTTGGGCGAGAAACGTGAAGCACTCCTGGCGGCGAAAATTGCAGAGCGCCCCGGCAGCTTCCGTGAGTTCTGTAAAGCACTCGGCCATCGTAATATCACCGAGTTTAACTACCGCTATAACGGCAGCGACTCAGCCAATATTTTTGTCGGTGTCACCATCAACCCGCAAAACGGCGAAGCGACTACCCTGTTCGACGATCTTGCCTCGGCAAACATTCCCGTTGAGGACCTTTCGGACAACGAGATAGCCAAGCTGCATATTCGCTACATGGTCGGCGGCCACAGCCTCACAAACTCCCCCAGTGAATTAGTATTCCGCTTTGAGTTTCCCGAGCGCCCTGGCGCGCTTATGCGCTTCCTCGATACGATTGGCGGACGCTGGAACATTTCTATGTTTCACTACCGCAATCACGGCTCCGATTTTGGGCGCGTACTCATCGCTATGCACGCCGATGACAGCGATCGCCCCGCACTGGTTGAGTTCCTTGAGCAAATCGGCTACCGCTACTGGGAAGAAACCGATAACAGCGCCTATAAGCTATTTTTGGGCTAATTATAAAAGAGGCGCTTCTAGCGCCTCTTTTTTTACTGCTTTCTTACCTTTGTGGCGATGTTTCCGGATCGACAAAAAACCTATTGTGACTCAAGCTCATATAGCTAAAGTACCAAAATGCCAACAGCCCCCAGCTCAATCCCACAACAACACCGGCATCGATGATCTGCCGCCAAGGTGCACTCACCTCTTTTACCAGCGCAACAATCAGTACAATCAACACTGTCATACAACAGATAAATACCTTTCGCCTAAGTGGCGCTTGAAAATACCCAAGACAGAAAAACGGTGCCAGCAGCAACCTAAGCGTGCTGACGTTATCTTTGAGATATAAAAGCCGTGCAGCCACCCTTGGCGAGAAACCTTTCTGAAAACCCTTATAGCCTTCGAAAAAGCCCATAAACGACACCCAAGCACCGAGAATAAGCCATTGCAGAACACTCAATTGAGCAAGCTCTAACTGCCAGGCCACCTCTGACATCTTTACGATGGCACTGATCAGGAACACACTCACACCCAGCCACGCCCAGGCTACCGCCAACACACTTAACACGTTTTCTCCAAAAACTTTTATAAAAGTTCGCTAATTATATCAGACATCTATCTCTCACTTAGTCAATTGGCCACCAGGTGTGCCTGCAATTTCGCTAGACCCTGCTATATTAATTACAGACTTAACGTGAACCGCAATTAACTGTTTGTTTAGAACATCCGTTCATCGATACAAACTTATGCTTTGCCGTTCCTTGAACTTGTAGCTGTATCAATCGAGGCGTGCCGTGAGACAAAACCTACCTGTAACCCAAAAAGAACAAGTCTTCAGCAATAAAGACAACATTCTATCAACCACCGACCCTCAGGGAAAAATCACTTACGTCAATCACGATTTCATCAAAATCAGTGGCTTCGAAAAAGATGAGCTACTCGGCCAGGATCACAACATTGTACGCCACCCCGACATGCCACCCGCCGCTTTTAAAAGCCTTTGGGAAACGGCTCGCAATGGCGACTCCTGGATAGGAATCGTTAAAAACCGTTGCAAAAACGGCGATCACTATTTCGTCAGCGCTTTTGTAACACCTATCTTTAAGCAAGGTAAGCTTACCGAGATCCAGTCTGTGCGCACTAAGCCCAAAGCATCTCAGATCAAGCGCGCCAGCGTACTGTACCAGCAACTCAACAAGGGTAAAACACCCCGTAAATTGCGTGATAATAAATTCACTTTCACTGCACAGCTCATCACAATTCAAGCATTGGCTGGCGCCGGCTCTGTTGCTGCTGTACAGGCACAACTTGGCTGGCCAGCTGTGTTGGCTATAGCAGCCTCAGCCTGCGTCGCCACTTTTTTTACGCTCGCTCCTTTTAGGAGATTAGTCAATAAAGCTAAGGGGATTCGCACAGATAATCTTGCCAAGTATGTTTATACGGGCCGTACCGACTGCGTAGCCCAGATAGACTTCGCATTGAACTACCTCGAGGCAGAAAGCTCCTCTCTAATCGGTCGCATGTCTGACACAGCCACCCAACTCAACCTAGGTTCTAGTGATTTAACCGTTGCCGTCAATGAAACCCAAACCGGCGCCAACAACCAGTTTGCTATGACGGACCAAGCGGCCGCCGCTGTTGAAGAAATGTCTATGTCCGTGCAAGAAGTTGCGGAAAACGCACTCACCGCTTCTAATGCTGCCACAGATAGCTTAAGCGTGGTTAACAGCAGTAAGGATAAACTCGATCAAAACCGCAACTCCATCATCAAACTATCTGATCAAGTCAGTGATGCTGCTAACTTGATCGAGAATGTACGCAAAAGCAGTCAAGAGATCACATCTGTCTTGGATGTTATTCGCGGCATCGCTGAACAGACCAATCTGCTCGCTTTAAACGCGGCCATTGAGGCTGCACGCGCTGGTGATGCCGGCCGTGGTTTTTCAGTGGTGGCTGATGAAGTTCGCTCGCTCGCTACCCGCACCCAACACTCCACCGAAGAAATACAGGGCATGATAGAAACCCTACAACAAGGCACCCATCAAGCCGTATCGAGCATGCAAAGCAGCCAGTCTCAAGCCAGCGACTGTGCCAAGCAAAGTGAGGACATGGTATTAGCACTAGACAACATCACTGGCTCAGTGACCAATATTAATGATATGGCCGGGCAAATTGCTGCCGCTGTACATCAACAGTCTGCGGTGGCAACTGAGATAAGTAATAATTTATCGGAGATCCGCAGTCTCGCCGAAACCAACATCATCACCAGTGAGAACGGCGCTACGACGTGTAAGAATTTCAACAGTATGTCCTCAGATATGAACGAACTTGCGATTCAATTTTGGGACAAGAAACAAGGGAGCATGTAGTCGCTTTATCAACACACCTACCATGACTAACATTAAGGCCGCTCCCGCGGCCTTTTTTATGCATTTCAGCTAGTTACAAGCAAATACTAGATCGGTCAGGCATGTTTCACGTGAAACACTAACGAGACAGACTAGAAATCACTTTAAGTCTTTCACTGACGAGCTGATCAAATGACGCGTATTTTTTATCGCCAATCTTTAACGGCTGAGACAAATCAATGTCCATCAAGATCGATAGGCACTCGTCGACAGAGGAAACGGTAAATACATTGAACTCACCTGCATCAACGGCCGCTATAATCTTAGGATTTAACATTAAATTGCGTTGATTTGCCTCGGGGACAATTACAGCATTGATGACATCGCCCCCGCGCTCACTGCACAGCTCGAAAAAACCTTCGATTTTTTCATTAACACCGCCGATAGTTTGAACTTCACCGTACTGGTTTATAGAGCCTGTAATCGCAAACCGCTGCGACAAAGGCACCGATGTGAGTGCCGAGATAAGCGCACAAAGCTCAGCAAGGGAGGCACTGTCTCCGTCGATTTCACCGTACGATTGCTCTATGGCTATATTGGCAGAGAGAGTTAAGGGAAACGCCTGAGCGTAGCGATGCCCTAAGTATCCAGAGAGGATCAACACCCCTTTAGAGTGAATCGAACGCCCAAGGTCAGATTCACGTTCAATATCGATTATGCCCTGCTTACCTGGAAAGACCGTAGAGGTGATGCGCGCGGGCATACCAAATGGAAAGTCTCCCACTTGCAGCACAGTCAGGCCATTACAACTACCGGCCCTTACGCCATCCGTATCAATCAATGTTTGGCGGTTGATGATGCCTTTTAACATTGTCTCTTGTAGGCGGCTTGCACGCTCCTGTTGCGCCTGCAGCGCACTGCTGACATGCACCTCAGTGATAAGCTCACATTCGGCTGCTGCACGCTGATAATCGGCCTCGCACAGTAAATCAACTAAGTTGCCAATATGAGAAGACAATAAATACTGATCACCAGCCTCTCTAGAACTAAACTCAACTAGACGTGCCACACCCGGTCGAGTAATGGGTGCCAACTCCTCCTGCTCACAAATCGTTTTAATTAGCCTGCTATAATTGCGCACCGCCTCGGAAGAACGTGTCACTTCCTCTTCGAAATCAACCAAGACACGAAACATTTTTTCAAAGTCTGGATCTGCCGACTGCAATAAATAGTATGTATTTCTTGCACCTACAAGCACAACTTTAAGGCTCAACTCAATAGGAGATGGCGTCTGCCCCATTGAACTGACGTGCCCGTGTTCAACAGCGAGGTGCTCTGTACGCACCTCACGTCCTTTGAGCGCGCGTTTTAGAGCGGCATATACATGAGGTAGTTCAAGTAACTTCTCAGCATCGATAAGCAGGTAGCCGCCATTAGCTTGGTGTAGCGCACCCGCTAGAATTTTCTGATAGCCGGTATTTATGCCAGTAGTCTCAGCACTCGATTCAATTCGGCCAAAAATATTTTCATAGGTGGGATGGGGCTCGTAGATCACTGGTGAGCCTTTAGATTTACCATTATCAACCAGAACGTTGATCCCATAAAACGCCTCTAGCAGGATCCTACGCGTCGGCTCGGGTAGCGCCTCACCTGATTTTTCATCACTCAAGAAATCTTGCACATGGCGCGACAAATGACGCTGAAACTCACCGTAGTACTCAGCGAGCTTAGGACCACTATCGCTAAAAGATTTTTTAAGCTTACCGACCAAGGGCTCTATGACTTTATTAGCCGTTTCTTTTTCGAGTAAGCGCTGTTTTTCAGCAGTATCCCGGCGCCAGGCAGGGAGCGGAGAGAGCTGATGATTGAGCAAATCTTCCATGGCATCGATATTCTGTGTAAAGGTGAAGCGCACCTCTTCATCTAGCGCGGCAAACTGCGCTTCATCCATGGCCTGCCCATCAAACATTGGGGTAAAGCCTATAGAACCTGCGTCGCGATAGAGCCCTAAATCGTACTTACGTGCTTCGAGCTCTACCTCGTCGATCGCATGGTCATACAACGCATTAAACTTTTT
>JBMZCU010000054.1:0-13393 GCA_049613705.1 Pseudomonadales bacterium
CAGACAAGAAAGCTTCCCCCCTCGATAACTCACTATGGGGTGCATAGGGTGATTAATCCGCTTTGCTAGCCCTCTTCGCCGGGCACGGGTTTTATACTCTTGTAAAACCTAAATACTCACATCCGTGTGGGCAGCCCGTTCGCCTGCCATCGAGCCCTTTGGGTAGGGCACTGCCTCTATCATGAAACATCCTGTGCGCCAGAGGCGTTTTGGACTACGCCCAACTTCCTTAGTGAACGCATTTACTTACTCAGTAACCGTAATCCTTTAGCACTGCCTGAATATCGCGGCGCTGCTCAAAGATATGTGTTTTGTTCTGGGAGTTAAGCGCCTCTTCAAAGCTCGTAATCAGCTGCTCTATCTGGCGGCGCTCATCGCCGAGCTTTTCCTCGTAAAGCTGATGTAAAAACTCACTCAATACTATGTTGGCCTGTTCATCGCGCGGGTGATGCTTGAGCTTAGCCAATCTCTGCTGGCTAGTCGCACGCTCAGCTTCAGTCGTCCCCGCCGGGGTGCGATCGACAACTTTCTGATGCTTTTCCCCAGTCGAGACCACAGTGACATCCACCTCTAGCAAGCCATTGATATCGTAACTAAAGCGAATATCGATCGCTTCTTCACCCGCTTCTCCGGCGGGCACTTCGACTTCTAGTCGGTCGATGTAGATATTATCTTTCGCCCAGTAGCGCTCGCCTTGATAGACTTCGATGTTGACCTGCTTTTGTTGCGCGTGGCCCGTGTGAAAGCGCTCCACCTTAGATACCGGAACTGTGGTGTTGCGCTCAATAATCGGGCTAAAGACATCGTGCTGGTTATCGCGATTGCTCTTGACCCCTAAGCTAAAGGGGCAGACATCGGTGAGAATGAGTTCTTCGACAGCTTCATCGCGCAGACGGCACGCCGCCTGTGTCGCAGCACCAAGTGCAACGACATGATCGGGATTGAGCTCATTTTGCCCAAAGCGCTCGAGCAAGCGCGTCGCCACTTGCTGCACAGCACTGAGGCGTGTGGCCCCGCCAACATAGATCACCTGGTCAATATCACGCGGTTGGATGCGCGCATCACTGAGCGCTTGGCGTAACGGTTTGGAGAGACGCTGCAAAGGCTCGCGCCAAATTTTTTCCAAATCAGTCGTACTGAAGATCAGTGACTGCTCACTCAGCTGCGGCAATACAATCGACACCCCGCCGCGAGATTCACACTTAGCCTGCTCACAGGCCATATAAAGCGCATTCTGCTGTTGGCTGTCGAGTTCGTCACTCTCTTTACCTAAGCGCAGCAGCACCGCGCGTACAAGGGCCTCAGTAAAATCTTCACCACCGAGGCGGTTATCGCCGGCCGAGGCTCGCACTTCGACAATCTCGTCTTGATACTCAACGATAGTGACATCGAAAGTGCCGCCGCCTAAATCAAACACCAAAAAGCGCCGATCGCTCTTGTCGTGCAAGCTGTAGGACATAGCCGCAGCCGTGGGCTCATTGATCAAACGTACGGCATTTAGCCCAGCCAGTTCTGCAGCCAGTGCAACCTCTTTACGCTGGGTATCGTTAAAGTACGCAGGCACTGAAATCACAACCTCGCTCACATCGCACTCGAGAAATGCCTGCGCGTCTCTTTTCAGGCTCAGCAAAACCTGGCTAGAGAGCTCAGTCGGGGTGTAGCGCTCACCACTGAGGGCGTACTGCTTACCCGAGCCCATAAAGCGCTTAAACGCGGCGACCGTTTGCGCGGGATAAGTAATCAGGCGAGATTGTGCAGCGCGACCGACCAGCACAGTATTTTCGCTGTCAATACTGACCACTGATGGGGTGAGGTATTCGCCCAGAGCATTGGGGATAAGTTCTGCTTTGCCATCGCGCCACACCGAGATAGCGCTGTTGGTTGTGCCGAGATCGATGCCAATGGCGAGCGGCTGCTCTGAGTTCATGTAGTTAGCTCCCTGTGAAGAAAAGACGTCCAAGAGGCGCTATTTTAGCGCCATCTTTCAGAGAGCTCTAGAGAAGGTGTGAATAAAGGCTAAGCGCCCTTTAATCCCAGTAAATTCAAGCGCATCGAGTGCTGTTCAATTGAGGCAGCCCCTAACAGCCGCCGAGGCAGGCCTACTGCCTCAGCGCTTGAGATTGAACCTAAGATAAGATCGGATATGTCAGAAGCTGAAAGAGATGCCCTTATAGCGCAAACAATGCGCGGTACTGCGCCGGTGTCATAATTTCGCGCCCCATACTGCGCGCTGTCGTTGCAGCTTGTGCAACAAGCGTCGCATTGTTGACCGCCGGGTTACCGTACATATCGAGCAGGTTGTTTTCAAAGCCGACACGCACGTCGCCGCCCAGTGCCAACGCGGTGCTGGCGCAGCGGTGTTCGTCGCGGCCAAAAGCGCAGACAGCCCAGGGAGTATCGTCGCTGTGCGCCTGCACGAAAGGCAGCAAATCGCGCGGCGAGGAGACTTGTCCCACTGTGTAGCGCCCAAGCACGAAGAGTAAGTGGTGCGCATCGTTAGGAAGAACGCCCTGATCCTTGAGAGCGTGGTAGCGCGCTACATCTTCAGCGCTGTAGAGAATGTACTGTGCGATCGTGCCCCACGCTCGACTGGCGTGAAAAAACTCGCGCCCCTGCGCCAGTGTCGCCGGCTCATCGTCCGGGATCAGCTCACGCAGCGCGAAGGAGGCCGCCTCCGGCTTGAGCGCCTCGATCAGCGCCATTTGTGCATCGGGCTGATAGATGCCGACGGCTTCTGTGGTCAACTGAATCACCACTTTGTCGCCCAAGCGTTCGCTCAGCGCCGTATACACCTCGCGGTTGCGCTCAATATCTAAGCTGTGCGCGCCCTGCTCATCGCGCGCGTGAGCGTGCACGACAGTCACGCCAGCATCGACCGCCAGCGCCGTTTCCTCAGCCAGCTCACGCGCGGTGACGGGCAACGCGCTGTGGTCGTCCTTCGTGCGGCGCGCCCCATTGGGTGCAACCATTAAAATTGCTTTGCGCTCTCGCTGCGCCGCGCTTGCAAACATCAAACAACTCCCGCGTTTGCCAGTGCCTGATCAAGCGACACGGCCAGCGTATCAACTAGGAAGTCGAGCTGTTCAGTGGTAATCGTAAACGGCGGCGCAATCAAAATATGATGCCCGTTAACCCCATCTATAGTACCGGCCATCGGGTAGCACATCAGGCCGTTTTCCATCAGTTTAGCCTTCACGCTCGCATGTATTTTTGTCGCCGCCGGCAGCGGTTCTTTTGTAACGCGATCTGCAACTAATTCAACCCCGAGGAAGAGCCCGCGACCGCGCACATCACCAACGTGCGGATGCTCGGCAAAGCGTGCCTTAAGCTGTGCCATTAAGTACTCACCCTGCTTTTTTACATTTTCCAACAAGTTCTCTTCCTGGATAACTTGCTGTACAGCCAGTGCCGCCGCACACGCTGTTGGGTGTCCAATATAGGTATGACCGTGCTGGAAAAAACCACTGCCCTGAGCCAGTGTGTTGTGTATTTCACTGCTAACCATCAGCGCGCCAATCGGCTGGTAACCTGCGCCCAATCCTTTAGCCATCGCCACCATGTCGGGAATGATCCCCTCTTGCTCGTAGGCAAAGAGCGTCCCCGTGCGGCCCATACCACACATCACTTCATCCAAGATCAGCAAAATGCCCTCACGGTCGCAAATCTCACGTACTTTCTTGAAGTAGCCCGGCACGGAGGGCACAGCACCGCTGGTCGCACCGACGACAGGCTCGGCGATGAAGGCCAGCACTTTTTCACTACCTAGCTCTGCCAACTTAGTCTCAAGTTCCTGTGCGACGCGCTGACCGTAGTCAAACTCGCTCTCGCCTTCGCGCTGACCGCGATAGGCGTAACAGGGCGCAATGTAATTCGCATCACACAGCAGTGGCGCAAACGGCTTGCGGCGCCACTGATTACCACCCACGCCGAGCACACCTAGTGTGTTGCCGTGATAGCTCTGTTCGCGCGTGATGAAATACTGGCGCTCTTCCTCGCCGCGCTCCAACGCGTACTGGCGAGCCAGCTTGAGCGCCGCCTCCATAGACTCAGAGCCACCGCTGGTGAAATAGATGCGCCCCATATCGCCAGGTGCACGATCAATCAACCACTGTGCCAAAGCTTCAGCGGGCTCACTGCTGAAAAAACCGGTATGTGCGAAGGCAATACTGTCAACTTGATCCTTGATTGCCGCTATCACTTTGGGGTGAGAGTGCCCCAAACTCGAGACGACAGCACCACCGCAACCATCGAGGTAGCGCTTGCCGTTCTGATCGATAATGTAGGGTCCATCACCTTTAACGGCGATTGGCATATTGGCATTACAGCTGCGTTGGAATACGGCGGTCATAGTGAGTGTCCTAGCTCATTGATTTACAGCTATTCAACCTGAGGCGCCTCACATTGACAATGGAATAAAAATCAACCAATATTCCTTTTTGGAATACCAATCAAAAGAAGACATTATTTTTTCTCAATCTTAGCTATGCAGACACCACTCCCCTCTATGAATGCCCTGCGCAGCTTTGAAGCCGCAGCTAGGCTTCACAGCATATCAGCAGCTGCACAGGAACTTTTTGTGACTCAAGGTGCTGTGAGTAAGCAAATAAAATCCCTAGAGCACTTGCTCGGCATCTCTCTATTACAGCGCACGGCCAGCGGTGTCGCGCCAACCGAGCAGGGGTTAACTTACTTACAGGGGGTCTCTACGGTCCTCAATCAATTGCACACCCTTGCAGAGTCTGTGCAGCAGGCACCGCAACAGCCACTGGTACTCGATGTAATCCCCTCGATGACCACCATCTGGCTCATCGGGCAGATTCACAGCTTTGAGCGTCAGCACCCGCACCTCAATGTCGACCTCGTCACCGGTGACGGTCCTGTGGATTTGGCGACAACACGTGCGGATATTAGCATTCGCTGCCTACAACCTAGCAATGCTCAAGGCCACACTCAAAAGCTCCTCCCTGAGCGTCTTCTTCTCGTGGCAAGTCCCGACCTGCTGGCCCGCACCCCCCTAGACAGCACGGCTGATATCGCCAAGCACAAGCTGATCAAGCAAAACACCCGGCCGCAAATGTGGGACAACTTCCTGCAACAGCATCAAGTTCCCTTGCAGCAGAATCAGTTTGGTATCGGATTTCAGCACTTTTTTATGTCATTAAAAGCTGCACAAGAGAGTTTAGGACTGGCACTGGTACCCGACTTTCTCGCGGCCTCGGCAATTGCCGAAGGTAGCTTAGTCAACCCGCTACAACTGAGCTGCCGCAGCCTCTACAACTACTATCTATTCAGCCCGAGCTACAAGGCAGAGCAGCGAAAAGTACAGGAGTTTTGCCGCTGGCTGGCAGGGCAGTTTGGTCCACAGAGAACGTACGAATAAGTCAAAAGCTCCCCGTAGGGTGGATAGCTAAGAGGCCAGCTCCTTTGCCTACAAACCGTAGATAAGTGGCAAGAGCAGGACGCGGTTGCCTTGTCAGAAAGCTTATTAAGGACGCTGCCATTAACTACATTTTCTTTCGCTAATCAGCATGGCCCTGTTTATGGCCATTAGGCCCTTAGTTATCCGCCGCACAAAAAAAGGCATGCTAAGCACCCTTGGAAGCTTGTTCGCACCTTCCCTAACTCACAGGCGCAGCGAGATACTTGCCAAGCCCTGGCCAGTTGGGCGCGGTGAAGTCGTTGTAGGCAAGCCTACTCTCTCCCTCATCAATAAGTGTCGCCATGAGTTCACGCACTTCGTCCAGCGTCTCCCAGGGTGCGCCAAGACAATTGTGGTGATACACCACACAGTGTATGACCTCGCCCTCGCCCTGCGCGGCTGACAGGATGCTGTGTACTTGGCTCTCCACATTTGAACGCTCCAGCGCGGTGATAGCCAGCACGTAGTTATCCTCCAGTGCAAAGTACTCACCGTTTAAGCCATCATCCTGCAAAAGCCCTAGCAGCCAATCGCGACGCTCACACGCATAAAGTAAAAAGTAGGGATCGTCGTAAGCGCCAAAAGCCTCGAAACAGCGATCTATCTCAGCGGGGATATTAGCGTCGGTGACGACCGAAAAGCCCTGTTCTACGAGTGCGCGACTAGCCGCATCACTCTTTTCCAACGCTGCTATCACGTCGGGATGGCTTGAGCGCACAGCCTGGTAGTCCGCCAATGTGTAATAGTAGTCGCCAAAACTCACTTCAAAGCGGTCCTCGTTTTTCAAAAAGACCTCCAAGCTCGGCTCACTCTGTGCAACGCTGTAATCGATACCGGGAATATCCAGCGCTTGCCACTGTGCTAGGACATCGCGATGGATCAGAAACGCACTGCTCCACTGCGTGTAGAGTTTAATGTGTAACACAGGCCGCTGCTGTGCGGGTACATCGGCAAAGCGCTGTTCAATGCGCGCTGCTGATAGGGACTTGTGAAAAGACAGCGCAGTAAAGCCCGGGCGAGGCGTCAATGTCGCATCGATTAAAGTCGCATCACTGGCCACGACTCCTAAGCGGGGATCGAACTCCAGCGTTTGAGCCAGCACACTGTGCAACATCAAACTCTGATCGCCAAAACAGGCCACTGCCATTGGCAGGCGAAATAGCTCGCCTTTGAGCAGCGCCTTGAGATAGCGGCTCTCGCGTTCATAGCCGCAGAGCACTTGTGGGCTGCCATCGTACAGTGAGCTGTAACTGCCCTCTCGACGCTCTTTATCGAGCACCCACTCAAAGTGAGCGTAGCCAATACCGGTAAGGTTTGAATTATCGAGATCAGATTCATCCAGTGACGCTATTTCATCCTCACTGAAATTCACCCTCTCGAGCATCTTAAACGTCAGCGGCAAATACTCAGCCAAAATTCCCTTTGCATCTTTCATCTTGTTACCCCAACGCGTCCAATTGCTCTACCAATTTATCCCTGTAAGCCTCGAAGGCTTCGTAAGTCTCTTGGCCCTGCTCTTGCAAATCTTCTGTCGACCAGTACTTGCGAGCGTTTTGATCGATATCACCGCCCTCATAGAGGATCTCGAGAAAAAGTTCTAGTGCAATAGCCTCCACATCTGCGCTGTTTTTACCCCCAGGGCAAAATAGCTTGATCAGCTGATTGCGCCGCTTGTTACTCGCCTCGGTCAGCAGCAAGGGCAATAAGGTGGCACGCTTGTACTTGCCCTCACCTGTCCATTGATAGCCACTAAAGTCTGCAAGATGCACGACGCGCTGGCGGTAGTGAGCGTAATCTAGCGTGTCCGCGAGATACTGCGCCGCCAGTTCAAGTAACTCGGCTTCCATTGCAGCCGGTTCCGCAAGCTCTGCTATGGCACTGTAAATGCGGGCTGTCTCGACCTCAGCGGAGAAGACCACGACATCATAAGCGCTGATGTCCTTTAAAAAGTTCACTTCAGCTGTGCTCTCCTGCGGCGATAACAGCAATCGATAACTGCCTTCCATCTCCTGTAGCACGATAAGTGCACCGTCGAACTTGCTGACGCATCCCGTATCCACTGCCAGTTTACAGTCCTCTCTATCCTCGCCAAACTCACTCCACCAGCCGCAAAAGGCAAGATCAGAGTCGCCGAAATAGCTGCGTAAGGCGTTTTTCCTGTGAAACCTCAGCGGCGCGATCTCATCGCGTAAGATAAGCGCTAGATCACCGAGTTTCTCCTGTGCATCGAGCTGCGCAAAAAACCCGCCAAAGCGGCAGACGTCGAGATAAAAGCGCTGCGCGCTGGAAGCTGTCAACTCTGCGATGCCCGTATCCCAGAGCGCTCGTGTTTTTTTGCCGTACTGCTTTATCAACTGCCGATAGGTCGGCATATCAGAGGTTTGCGCAATCGCAAGATTCATCGCAATCAGTTGCGCATCCGTGACGCCGATGCTCTGTAGCTTGTGCTCAAACGCTAGCTTTAAATCCTCGCTGGCAAAAGTCCCTCTCGCGCCATCTAAACGGTGTACTTGGGACAACCAAGCTAAAATGCGCTGCGTATCAAGCGCCAGAGCAAATTTGAGTAACTTAGGCGCAAAGCTAAACGCTTCGCGCTCTAGCAGCCAGTAGCACACTGTCAACATACTGCAAAAGCTCGAGTTGCGGCTCAGTTTAGTGTAATCGACCAGGTGATCCCCCAGTGGCGAGCGATGCTCACACCCCATCCATTCGGTATTGGCACTCAAATCACTGCGCGCCTGTCGCAAGAGCGCTTCAGGCAGTTCAGTACTGTCATCGCCCAGCCATTTGATCAACTGATCGATAAAGTCCGATTCTCCCTTGAGTCCTGTGTAGGCGAAGCACTGCGCCAGCAGCTCAAAAAACTGTTCTTCTACCATTGTCTGCAGATTTTGCGTGTAGTCATCGAACACGCTATTGCCGGCATCGCGCGCAAGTAGGAAGCTGGCGATGATCAGTCGACCGCGCGGCAGTTTGGCCCAGCGCTCGGTGTCGTACGCGCGCCGATTCTCCCCGAACACACGCTCGATTTTTTGCAGTGACTGATGGGAGACGTTTCGCATCCCATCGTCAACATCGCGAATCAGGATGTTCATCGCCTTGCGCGTTCGAGCCGGCAACGCTTCATCTTCGCTAATAGCTTCCAGACTGTAGCGCTGGTAGAACTGATAGCGATCGAGTAAGCGGTGCTCAGGGTGCTCTACTAACTGCTCGTAAATACAATCGGGCAGCGTTTCCTGATCCAGAATATGAAAAAAGATATCGAGAATACGCAGATAGCACTGCATGAATTCTGATCGCTGAGCATCCACTAGCTGGCAGCCATCGACCAGATCGTGCCAGCACTGGGATAGCGCATCGTCTAATTCGTGGCTCAGACGTGACTGGGAAGGTATTCCCGAATGTACTTGACGCTGTATTTCGCGAAAGAAATCCGGCGCGTGTGCTTTGGCATGTAATACGACCACCACGCGATCGAGAGCCAGCAGTGCTCCACTGCTGTGCAACGCCTCTATATTGTCGCCAGTGACAACATAGCGCCACAGCGACTCACCGCCATCCATTGCGCGAATGAAGGGGGCCAATTGGCGCAGCGCCTCCAGTTCTTCAAGTCCTTGGAGCTGCTCAGGGACAACCGGTTCCTGCGCTCGCTCGCGCGCAAAGAGCCCTTTAAGAAGCTTTATCAACATATCGCCGCCAAACCTTTACCAAAAATGAATGGCGATACTACCTTGAAAGCGAACAAGCGGGTACGAAAAACAAGTGTTAACCGTTCAGTTAGAAATTTTACCTAGCGGACAAGGCAAATTTAATCACGCAGTGAACGCTCGTCAATCAAACTCCTCCTATAAGCGTTATCAGTAGAGGTATAATGTCACCGCTATACTGGTATTGAAGCAGATAGTGAGACACTGCACAGACAAGTCCTCCCCATACCCACTGCCCGCTCTTTTAGAGTACCTTTGCAAAAGTTGCGAAAACTTAATTGATCCGCATCAATAAATACCCAGTTTATTTTATAACTGATCATTCCATGATCTAGCACAAAAGGGCCTTCCTTAGTGCTATACACCCCTGCTTGCTAGTCGCAAAATACCCCTACTGCGCAACCGCATAGAGAAACTTACGCAACTTAAGACTCACTTTTCGCACAGCAAAAAAGCTGACATTGAGTAGCATTTTTAACCGCGAAAATTGATTCACTGAGTGTAAAAAGTTCACACCAAAAGCGCAGCGTTAACTATGACAAGGCAGACACCATGGACACATCTAACGGCTCCAAAAAGAAAGAACTACGCGCTTTCCTCTTACTTACTGTTGTCCTCGCACCGGTCATCGCCGTAGCTATCGTCGGCGGATACGGCTTCTCGGTGTGGATTTCACAACTCCTGATAGGGCCTCCAGGCTCTTAAGGCTCAATTGAATTTCAACCTAAGCAGTACGGAGTTGAGATGACAGACACAGCGCGCAGAAGGTTTTTCACTCGCCGCAACGAGCACTGGCAGGCTTTACCTTGGCTCGCCGCGCCCGCGCAGTTTCACGACAATTGCAGCCGCTGCAACGCCTGCGTCGAAAAGTGCGAAGAGCAGATCATCGTGCGCGGCGAGGCCGGATTTCCCACACTGGATTTCAAACGTGGCGAATGCACATTTTGTTACGCCTGCGCCCAGGCTTGCGAAGAACAGCTTTTCACACCACGCGATGAAGCACCCTGGCAGCAAGTCGCGCACATCGCCGACAACTGCCTGGCACAACAGGGAATCACCTGCCGCAGTTGCGAAGACTTCTGTGAGCCTCAGGCGATTGTATTTAAACCGCGTTTAGGCGGGCCTGCGCTGCCCTCAGTTGACAGTGACGATTGCACCGGCTGCGGCGCCTGTATCGCTCCTTGTGCCAGCGCCAGTATAAGTTTTACACATTTGGAGAGTCTTTAATGGAAATTCACTACGACCGCGGCGACGCCGAAGATAACGCAGTGCATATCATCAGCATGGTGTTAATGGCTAGGCCTGAACACCTTGAGACGCTACAGCGAGACATTACACAAGTTAGCGGCAGCGAAATCCACGCTTGCGATCCCAGCGGCAAGGTGGTTGTCACCTTAGAGGCACCGAGCAACCGCGCACTGACAACGGGCATGGATCAATTGCAAAAATTGCCCAACTTAGTCACCAGCTCACTGGTGTACCACCAAATTACTTAAGGGTTACTCACAGCGACCCTGATTGACCTATGTGTTAATCGCAACACCCTAATTACTAAAATGACAGGACCGACACATGAAACTTAGCAGAAGAGATTTTGTAAAAGCCCAAGCTGCCGCCTCTGCTGCAGTTGCCGCTGGAGTGAGCTTACCCAGCTCTGCCACTAATCTAATCACAAAGTCCTCCGATACCGATATTCACTGGGACAAGGCACCCTGCCGCTTCTGCGGCACTGGCTGCTCAGTCCTAGTAGGCACTCAAAACGGCAAAATAGTTGCCACACAAGGCGATCCAGAGTCACCCGTCAACAAAGGGCTCAACTGCGTTAAGGGATATTTCCTCTCTAAGATCATGTACGGCAAAGATCGCCTGCAGACTCCAATGCTGCGCATGAAGAACGGCCAGTACGATAAAGAAGGTGAGTTTACGCCGATCAGCTGGGACCAAGCGTTCGACATTATGGCTGAAAAGTGGAAAGCCGCTATCGCCAAAACACGTAACAGCGATGAGATGCCTCCTGTTGGCATGTTTGGCTCTGGTCAGTGGACAGTTTTTGAAGGCTATGCCGCATCCAAGCTGATGAAGGCGGGCTGGCGCACCAACCACATAGACCCGAATGCACGCCACTGTATGGCTTCAGCGGTAGGTGGCTTTATGCGTACCTTCGGCATCGATGAACCTATGGGTTGCTACGATGATTTAGAAGTGGCAGATGCCTTCGTGCTGTGGGGCTCTAACATGGCTGAGATGCACCCCATCTTGTGGACTCGCCTCTCCGATCGCGCGCTCAGTGCGCCAAATGTCGAAGTCGCTGTGCTCTCCACTTATAAGCACCGCAGCTTTGAGCTGGCGACCAATGGTATGGTGTTCACGCCACAGACAGACTTGGCGATCCTCAACTACATCGCCAACTACATCATTCAATCTGGTAACGTCGATCACGACTTCGTAAACAAGCACACTAACTTCCGTCGCGGCACAACTGATATCGGCTACGGCTTGCGCCCAGAGCACCCGTTGGAAAAAGCCGCAGCAAACCCAGGTAAGGGCAGCTCCACGCCGATGACTTTCGATGAGTTCGCTGAATTCGTCAGCGAGTACACACTTGAGTACACAGAAGAGCTCTCTGGCGTACCGGCTGCGAACCTCGAGCGCCTGGCAAAACTCTATGCCGACCCTAAAATCAATGTTGTCTCCTACTGGACAATGGGCTTTAACCAGCACACTCGCGGTGTCTGGGCCAACAACATGGTGTACAACATTCACCTGCTGACAGGTAAGATCTCCAAGCCTGGCTGTGGCCCCTTCTCACTGACAGGTCAGCCTTCGGCCTGTGGTACTGCGCGCGAAGTAGGCACATTCTCACACCGCCTTCCTGCGGACATGGTAGTCAAGAAAAAAGAACACCGCGATTACGCCGAAAAAATCTGGGCACTACCCGAGGGGACTATCCCTGCAAAAGTGGGCTACCACGCGGTACTACAGCACCGCATGCTCAAAGACGGCAAGCTGGATGTCTACTGGACCATGTGTAACAACAACATGCAGACAGCACCGAATATGAACGAAGAGAGCCTACCGGGCTATCGCAACCCGAATGCGTTCGTCGTCTGCTCTGACCCTTACCCAACAGTCACTGCACAGGCCTCCGATCTGGTACTACCGACAGCCATGTGGACAGAGAAAGAAGGAGCTTACGGCAACGCCGAGCGCCGCACCCAGCTGTGGTACCAGCAGGTTAAGCCAATTGATGGCGCCAAGTCAGATTTGTGGCAGTTGGTTGAGTTCTCCAAGCGCTTCAAAGTCGAGGAAGTTTGGTCAGATGCGCTGATGGCCAAAGCGCCACACCTGCGCGGCAAGACACTGTACGACTTGTTGTTCAAAAACGGCAAAGTGGATGCTTACCCGCTGTCAGACTTCAAAGGTCGCATGAACGATGAAGCCGATCACTTCGGCTACTACCTGCAAAAGGGCCTGTTTGAAGAGTACGCCGCCTTTGGTCGCGATCACGGTCACGATCTAGCACCTTTCGATGTGTATCACGAAGTGCGCGGTCTGCGCTGGCCTGTGGTCGACGGTAAAGAAACACTGTGGCGTTTCCGCGAAGGTTACGACCCCTATGTCGAGAAAGGTTCTAGCTACCAGTTCTACGGTAAAAAGGATAAGAAGGCCGTCATTTTCGCACTGCCTTACGAGCCTGCCGCTGAATCGCCAGATAACGAGTACGACCTGTGGCTGTCGACTGGCCGCGTACTTGAGCACTGGCACTCTGGCACCATGACTCGTCGCGTTCCCGAGCTCTACCGCGCGTTCCCTGATGCCGTTGTCTACGTCCACCCAGACGATGCTAAGGCGCGCGGTTTACGTCGCGGCGATGAAGTCAAAGTCGTCTCGCGCCGCGGTGAGGTAATCACTCGCGTTGAGACTCGCGGCCGCAACCGCGTGCCAAAGGGTTTGATCTTTATGCCTTTCTTCGATGCCAAGCAATTGGTTAACCGTCTCACACTGGATGCGACAGACCCGCTATCCAAAGAGACCGACTACAAGAAGTGCGCCGTTAAATTGATCAAAGCATAGCGACACCTGTATTACTGCGGCGCCCATGCGCCGCACCTAACACCTCGCCCGAGAGGGCGAGCTGGAGAATTAAAATGAAAAAAATCGCACTGGCAGCAGCCATGTCCGTAGCAGCAACAGCTGCATTCGCTGGTAACGTTTCCGAGCCAGTAGTTGACGTTGTAGAAGTAGTTGAAGATTCTTCTTCTTCCTC
>JBMZCU010000055.1:0-13273 GCA_049613705.1 Pseudomonadales bacterium
CGAACAGCAGCACACACACTAAGAGCACAATCCCACCGGCGTAAACCCAAGGTGCCCAGCGCTCTAAAAGCTTCGGGCTAATTTGCGCAATGAAGATCATGGCAAAAAAACCAACTCCCATCCGCACTGCTTGCTTGAAAACATAACCGGAATCTTGTGCAGAGGCACTGTAAAGCACGAATAAACCAAACGCGCAGAGCAGCATTAACAACAGGAGAAGCGGCGCGTCTAAATGGGTGTAACTCCACCAGCTACGCTTGTTGCGCAGGTGAGTATTGGAGTTTTGCATCGAGCGCGAAAAATCTTTGCTCACAGCACTTCTCCCCCCCAAGCCTGCTCTTCGGGATCTACGCCGAGCAAATACGCGTCTAATACTTTTCGGGCTAGTGGTGCAGCGGTACTCGAACCGCCACCGCCGTTTTCAACCACAACTGCCAGTGCAATTTTGGGGTCTTCCACAGGGGCAAACGCAATGAACAGAGCGTGATCCTGGAAACGTTTTTCAAGCTTACTGGCATCGTAGCGCTCACCCTGCTTTATACCGACAACTTGTGCCGTACCTGTCTTGCCTGCGATGGTGTAAGGGGCGTCGGCACCTATTTTGCGAGCAGTTCCGCGCTTGCCGTTCACAACGTCGACCATCCCTTTTATTACAACATCCCAAATGGCTTCGTTGTTAACTTTTACGTCTTGCGGCACGGGCTTATCTGGCGCAGGTGGGTCAATGAGCACGACCTCGCCACGCTCATTTGTCTCACGATACCCCATCAGCATCCTAGGCTGATGCCATTTACCACGGTTCGCCAAGATCATTGCCGAGGTCGCCAACTGCAGAGGCGTCGCGACTAAGTAGCCCTGACCAATACTCAAGTTGATCGAGTCCCCCGGATACCAAGGCTGCTTGTAGCGCTTCTTTTTCCACGCTTTGGTTGGCAAAATGGCGGGAATAGCTTCTGGCAAGTCAACACTGGTCACCGCGCCAAAGCCGAACTGCTCTAGATAGCTGGACATATTATCTACGCCCGTTTTATTCCCCGCATCGTAAAACCACACGTCGCAGGATTGCGCTATCGCCAAATTGACATCCACTTTACCGTGGCCACCGCGCTTCCAGTCGCGGTACTTGCGCTTGTATCTATCATTGGCAATGGTGTACCAACCCGGATCGTAAACTGTGTGCGTTACGGGCACGCTGTCAGTGTCTATCGCCGCCATCGCAGTGATTGCCTTGATTGTAGAACCAGGCGGGTAGCCGCCGCGAATAGCGCGGTTAAATAGCGGCAGTTCCGATGAATCGCGCAGTGCACTGTAATCTTTGTTCGATATGCCAGTGACAAATAAATTCGGGTCGTAACCGGGTGTGGAAACCAAGGCAAGAATGCCACCGGTTTTAGGATCTATTGCAACAACAGAGGCTTTCTCACCCTGCAGCAGCTTCTCTGTCACTTGTTGTAGTTTCAGATCGATAGACAGCTGTAAGTCTCTACCGGGAACAGGCTCAACTTCTTCAAGTACACGCATCACCCGTCCACGTGCGTTCGTCTCGACTTTCTGCATGCCAACGGTGCCGTGCAGTATGTCTTCGTAAAACTTTTCTATCCCCAGCTTACCGATGTAGTTGGTGGCCGAGTAATTGCGCTCATCCACACGCTGTAGCTCGCGCTCATTGATCCTTCCGACATAGCCCATGGCATGTACAAGCGTCTCCCCATAAGGGTAATAGCGGATCAAATCAGACTCGACGCGCACACCGGGTAGGCGGTGTGTGTTAACCGCCAACTTAGCGATTTCTGCATCGCTCAAGCGCGAGCGTAATAAGACAGACTCGTACGGCCGGCGGCGGCGTTTAAGACGTTTATTAAAACGCTCTATATCGCTCGCTGACAGTTCGATGATATTGCCGACATCAGCAATCACTTGATCAATCTGCTTGCCGGCTTGTTCTTTGAGCACAGTGACACTGTAACTGGGGCGGTTATCCGCAATTAAAGTACCATTGCGATCGTAGATGAGCCCTCTGCTGGGCTTTTCGGGCTTAAGCTGAATGCGGTTATTGTCGGACAGTCCTCTGTAGCGATCATTCTCGATCACCTGCAAGTAGTACATGCGAGACATCAGCCCGCCCATCGCCAACAGAACCAGCAAAAAAGCGATAATGGCGCGAAAGCTAAAGGTGCGACGCTCTTCAGGGTGATCTTTAAATCTAGCGTATCCGCTCATAGAACCTATTTGTGGTATGGGTGGCCTTGAATCACTGTCCAGGCGCGGTAGAGTTGTTCGGACAACAGAATACGCACCATCGGGTGCGGCAGTGTCAACTTAGAGAGTGACCACTTCTGATCCGCCCTTGCACTGCAACGCGGGTCTAGGCCGTCAGGACCTCCTACGAGCAGGCACATATTCCCCCCCTTCATCTGCCAGCTCTCCATTTGCTGTGCCAGCTTCTCGGTCGACCAAGCCGCACCTTCCACTTCGAGTGCCACCACCCAGTCACCTGGGCTAATGGCGGCCAACATCGCATCACCTTCACGGCGGATCGCCCTGGCTAAATCTGCACCTTTTCCGCGGTGCCCAAGGGGCAACTCAACGAGCTGCAAACTCATTTCAGAGGGCAGGCGTTTACTGTACTCGTTAAAGCCGGTCGTCACCCAAGCCGGCATTTTACCGCCTACGGCCAGTAGTTTGATTTTCATGTAGTGGATCTGTTCCTAAACTAGGCCGTGCGTTCACTCTCGAGGGCGGGATCAAAGCGCCACAGTTTTTCCAACTGATAAAACTCGCGCGACTCCTGCGTCAGCACGTGAACCACAACATCACCGAAGTCGACCAATACCCAATCGCCGCTCGCTTGGCCTTCACTGCCGATAGGGAGCAAACCCTTTTCTTTGAATGTATCAGTTACTTGAGCTGCGATAGACACTACGTGGCGCTTTGAAGTTCCGCTCGCCACCAACATATAGTCAGTGACGGTAGACTTTCCACGCACATCAATGGTTTCTATATCACGGGCTTTGATGTCTTCAAGTGCTTCAATCGCCGCCTCAATAATTAATTCGCTTTGCATCTAAATCTGTTTCCTCTGTTGTGTCACACCGATTGCGGTGTAACGATTCACCTAGCGATAGAGCTGGTGTTCTAAAATATACTGTGCCACCGCAGCAGGTACCTGCCCGGGCACGCCACCGCGTATCGCGGTAGACGAAATGTCGGTTTCGGGTTGCGAAAAAAAGTACAGCCCACCCGCCTCTTTTCGCGTGAGCGTCGCCGCCCGATCTGCGATGTCTGCCTCTGGCAAAACATGCTCTTCGCGCACAAAGCCTGGGCGCTGTAACACCAGCACATGACACAGCGATAGCAATTCATCCGCTGCACGCCAAGAGGGTAGCCCTAAATAGGAGTCCATACCTATTACCATCACTATCGGACACTCACTACCAAGCTCTGCACGCAACTCCCGCAATGTATCGACAGTATAGCAGTCGCGCTGTGCACTGAGCTCTCGCAAATCGAGCGCGAGTTCAGCGATATTTGCGACAGCAAGCTCGAGCATCGCAAGACGCTGTTCAGGCGTGGTGGCAGGGTTGGATTTATGGACAGGTACTCGCGTGGGCATCAAATTAACCTGAGTTCCGCCAAAGAGAGCACTGACCTCGCGCGCAGCGGCTAAGTGGCCGCAGTGCACTGGATCGAAAGTGCCCCCCATAAAGATGTACATATCAAACACGTCCCGCTGTACTTTACTGACGTATATGGCCATCACCCAAAACGATGTACTTCTGCGAGGTAAGCCCTTCTAAGCCAACGGGGCCACGCGCGTGAATCTTGTCAGTAGAGATGCCTATCTCCGCGCCTAAGCCGTATTCAAAGCCATCGGCAAAACGCGTCGAGGCATTGACCATGACAGAGCTGGAGTCGACACGGCGTAAAAAGACGCGTGACTTGCTGTAATTTTCGGTGACAATCGCATCGGTGTGTTTCGAACTGTAGCGGTTGATGTGAGCAATCGCCTCATCCATATCTGCAACGAGTTTGATCGAGAGAATCGGAGCCAAGTACTCCGTCGTCCAATCCTCTTCACTCGCTGCCAATAAATCAGGTGCGAGCTGCAGTGTAGCCTCGCAACCGCGAAGCTCGACACCCTTTTCGATGTACGCTGCAATCAATGACGGCAAAACCTGCGCGGCGATATCGCGGTTGATTAACAATGTCTCCATCGCATTGCACACACCGTAACGGTGAGTTTTAGCGTTTAACGCGATATCCTGCGCCTTATTCAAATCTGCCTGATCATCAATATAGACATGGCATATGCCATCCAAGTGTTTGATGACTGTGACTTTTGCATCGCGTGAAATACGCTCGATGAGTCCCTTGCCACCACGCGGCACAATCACATCGACAAATTCATCCATGGTAATCAGCTGAGCGACCGCCTCGCGATCAGTCGTTTCAACGACTTGTACACTGTGCGCAGGAAACTGCGCTTTATCCAGCCCCTCAGCGATGCACTGGGCGATAGCACGATTGGAGCAGATAGCCTCTGAACCGCCACGCAGAATGGTTGCATTACCGGACTTTAGGCAAAGGCTTGCAGCTTCGACAGTCACATTAGGGCGCGACTCGTAGATAATACCGATCACCCCGAGTGGCACACGCATTTTGCCCAACTGTATGCCGCTGGGTAAATAGTGCATATCTTCAATACCGCCCACCGGATCCGACAAGCTCGCCACTTGATGTAAACCCGCTATCATTTTATCGATACCAGCATCGTCAATTTTGAGGCGATCCAGCATAGCGTCGTCGAGACCTTTTTCAGCGCCGCGCTGCAAGTCTTCACGATTGGCATCAATCAATGCCTGACGGTTAGTATCCAACGCATCGGCGATATTAAGTAGGGCCGTGTTTTTTTGGGCGCAATCGGCGCTTGCGACAAAATCAGCCGCAGTACGGGCGCGCTGCCCCAGGGATGTCATGTACTCTTTGATATTCATGTCTTACCTATCGAAATTCAATACACCTGGATGCGCGGGATAACCCCGCGGATTAAGGACGGGGCACAGCCTATACATAAACGCTACGTCGCTCTGCTCACGGCGCATTCAGTCTCAGGGTGCAATGGGTATTAAATGCAATTATACTACGCCCTCATTATTTTAGGGAACAATTGTTTATCGCCATCTATACTCAGTGGCATAGCGTTTCGACCCGCTGCCACTGCTATGTCAAAAACGGCGTACTCCACTTAGCTAGCGGCCGTGCGAAATATTCACCGACAATAAACTGTGACAATACTCAACCGTGCGATCAAAACTAGCTACTCCATGACAACAGCCGATAAGATAACAACACACTACCAGCCCAGCAGCCTCAAATTTATTGGTATGACGGTACTCGCAATTGTTCTCTGCTTGGGCGTCAGTGCCTTTGTCGGTATGCAATTCGCGCGCATGGAAGCACAGGCCTTAACTCAGTCACAGCTCAAGGTGATCAAGCAGCAAGCCGCCATCACGCTTCAGCCCCTGATACTGACCTCTGACTCTGTCAGTATGAACATTCACTTGAGCGCTTTAGCTGAAGCTCCTTATATCAACGGCCTTGAACTCACAGGGCCTAGGGCCAAAGTGCTAGCGCGCGCCGGCAACAGCAACGGCGCACTCGATGAAGTGATTATTTACAATCAGCAGCTCGAAATTGCCAAGCTGGCAATTTATGTCAACGACCGCTCGGCCAATCGCTACTTCAACCCTTTACTGCTGCTAATTTTAGGGCTTGGCGTAGCGACGTGCCTATGTGTACTCATCACCGCGACAACACTGGCAAGGCGTGATATTCGCACCCTTAACGCGGCATACAAGCCTCTTTTAGAACACAGGTTTAAAGTTGAGCTTGAACGCGCCGCTCCCCCGATAGACACACCCGCTGAATTACCGCCTGCCGCCGTCTCACTTGCCATTGTCGATATAGAAAAGGCTGCAGAGCCCGTTGAACCAGCCCCGGAGCCTGCCTCCAAGAGCGTTGAAAACAGTGAAGAGCTTGTCGAGCTACTCAAACCAGATAACACGCAGCGCATGCCACACTTCACTCCTCCTCCCAAATCCGGTGAAGATGAGAGCACGGCACACAGTGACACCCCACCCAAAGAGCAGGTTACACTGGCTGAAAACGATGTGGAGATTGAGCTGTCCGAAACCAAGCCTTCGGATAATCGCGAGAAACCGAGTGAGCCTCTCAATAATCCGCTGCGTCGCCCCGTCGGACACGAAGAGCAACTCGATCTGTACACTTTAGAGCATCAGCTGGAAATCAGCCTCAAGGCAGAAGAAGCGGCCTACTTACTTTTTATCGACTGCAGCAGTGGCCGCGCGCCTATTGAAGATCAGGACGAGCACACACAACTGCTCACTCAGTACCGCAAGCTAGTTACACAAGTAACTAAAATTTATGGCGGCACCCTAGAATTGCTCGCAAATGGCGATATTCGCGTACTTTTCGACATGCAAGACCCCGATGATAACCACGGCACTCAGGCACTGTGCGCTGCTAAACTGTTTAACCAGCTCTACAAATACTATAACCAACGTCAAATAACCCGCATGCTACCAACACTGAATATTCAGGCTTCTCTGGTACGCGGCAACCGTGAAAAAATTGAAGTACTACGTGAGGAAGCGCACTTTCTAACCTGCACTACGATCAGCAATGAGTTGATAAGCCATACGCCGCTGAGCGAAGTGACAACCCTGAAAGAAGAGCTCTTAGCGGATGCAAGCACTCAGCGCCATGACGAAGACAAAATTCTGATTTTAAGCCTCAACCCTAAGTATCAAGCGCTACTCGAACAACAGGCCAGGTACCTGGTCAAAAGCGCCTAACGCAGCGATTTGCGCACCGCGGCTTATCACTAAAGCGCGGTTGCGACTGGCTGATTATCCGCGCCTTTTTGCAGCGCCTGCCTAGCTTGCTCAATATAGTCGCCCTCCATTGGCGGTTCGACCTTGATGACAGCTACATCGGCAGAAACATCTAACAAGTGATCGCCGAGCTTTACATTCCCGCTGCATGCACTTAGCAGGTTTTGGGCAATTTTATCTATACCCTGAAAAACTTCTTGCTCGCCCGTCGTGGCCGCGTAGAGCAGCATAAATTCTGCCCCGGCCGTTCTAAACCCAAGCAACCTGCTGTGCGCATTTGCACAGCGCTTTATCTGCTCGCCAACATGCTGCAGTAACTGATCACCAATTTCACAACCATGGGTACTGTTAATCAGGCTAAAATAACGTATTTCGAGTACCAACAGTGATATTTGTGCGCACTCACAATGCGTCGCAGCTAGCTGCTGCAACTGAAAATCAAGCGCCCTGTGTGTGCCCAAATCTGTTAACACGTCGTGATTTTGAGTGTATTTGGCCCGTTGTAATTGTAGATATTCATGGGTTTGATCTATAAATATCACACTCCAACACGCCCCATCACGCGGGATAAAAAAGGCTTTACACCTAACTTGACGGCCAAAGTAATCAACTAACGAAATAGCTTTATGCGTCTTTACTCCCTGCTTGAGCGCCCGTCTAAATCGATGCTGATCCTGCTCGGCGACGTACTCCAGTATCTCTTTGCCCTGCAGCTCGATATCGATATAACCCAGTAAGTTTTGCAACGCTACACTGTGTACTTGCAGCTTGGCATTACAATCAAGATCAATGGCCACAACCTCATCGAACGATAGAAAACCGTCCAACATCGCCTTATGGCTGAGCGCTACTACCTCAGTATCCATTGGCGTGCTCCGATATCTTAGACGCTAGTTTAAATGCATCACGGTACCATCTTGTAGCGCCTTGCTCGCTTGGTCCGCAGTGCATAAGCTCAATAAGAGATCCTTCGACTTTTGCATCGACCAGCGCCTGCCGACCAATTAAGTGCATACTCCATCCCTTGAACAAGCGCTCTCGCTGAAGTGGTTCAGTCGCACTGCACATAACACTGTGTCGTCGGTCACCTTCGATACGAGAAAATAGATAACCGAGTGCTTCTTGCGGCCCTTCAATATACTGAAAGAAAAAGCCCCCATCGTAATACAGGAAACCCGTTATATCGGTGTCGTAATTAAATTGTTGAGCAGCTGTCGTCAGCTTGTTTAACTGCAACGCGCCAAAATCCATTCGCGCCCGGCTACTGTAAATGGTCGAGTAGATCTGATTGGTCATAACACTCCCTGTCATATGCGCTCACTTTCATCAACAATAGGTGATTGAAACCACCTATCATTTAAACATTCAATGTCTCGCTATTTCTCCATTGCACAATCAGAGGGCACTCTGCATTTGCAAATCACGATATATAAGCACACCTAAACGCTAGAGACAAATACCGGCAAAAATACTGTAAAACAGCGAATGCCGTGCGCCAATTAAAGCGCACTACTGCTTCCAGTAGTTGACTGCCGCATTGTATGCTACATGCCAGCATAACGCGGCAAACACGTCGTTAAGCTGAACAAAGACGCCACCTGGCCGCATTACCCAACCAGCTATGCGCAATAAAAAAGCCGGCACTTGGCCGGCTCAATTTATTCGACAGCCCGATCAAGGGCTCTCAACATTCTCCGCCTCAATGCTTAGCACCTCCAGCAGGTCAACTTTCTGATAGCCCCTGGGCAGCTTATTACCACGACGCCCACGCTCAGCTTTGAAATGCTCGAGATCACTAGGTTTGAGCTTAAGGTGCTGCTTGCCTGCATGCACTATAAGTGTCTGCTCGGGCTCGAGAACCACCAAGGCAATCATTAGCTCTTCACGTGCTAGTGCTCTCGCCGACGAGATATTGATAATCTTATTGCCTTTGCCCTTGCCTAATTGTGGCAAATCCTGCACTGGGAACACCAACATACGCCCTTCATTGGTAACAGCTGCAAGTAGCTTGCGCTCATCCATAGTCACAGCTATGGGTGGCAGTAATTGTGCCTGCGCTGGCAAGGTTAAAGTCGCTTTACCGTTTTTCGTCTTACTCGACATGTCTTCAATGGTCGTCAAAAAACCGTAGCCGGCATCACTTGAAAGCAAAACCTTCTGCTCGGCAGTCGCGGTGACCGCCGCATCAATGGTCGCGCCCTTAGGCATTGATATACGCCCAGTTACCGGCTCGCCCTGACCGCGTGCAGAAGGCAAATTATGCGTCTCTACGGTATAGCTTCGCCCGGTGGAATCGAGCAACATAACAGGACGGTTCATACGCCCTTGGCACGCCAATTTGAAAGCATCGCCAGACTTGTAGTTGAGCCCTTGAGCGTCAATATCGTGCCCTTTGGCTGCGCGTATCCAGCCCTGTTTAGAAATCACTACAGTAACTGGATCAGCAGAGAGCAAGTCTTTCTCATCAAAGGCCTTAGCCTCGTTGCGCTCGACAATTGGCGAGCGACGCTCATCCCCGAAGACTTTCATGTCTTCTTTGAGCTCGCGCTTGATCAAAGTGCGCATACGCTGCTCTGAACTGAGCGTCAACTCGAGCTGCTCACGCTCAGCCTGCAACTCATCTTGCTCACCTTTAATTTTGAACTCTTCAAGTTTAGCGAGGTGGCGCAACTTGAGATCAAGGATCGCATTGGCTTGAATATCACTGATATTAAAGCGCTGCATCATCACAGCCTTCGGATCATCCTCATTGCGGATAATCTCAATCACCTCATCGATATTGAGGTAGGCAGTCATCAAACCTTCTAATATGTGTAACCGCTCTAACACTTTATCTAATCGATACTGTAAGCGCTTACGTACGACAGAGGTACGCCAACTTAACCACTCGGTTAAAATTTGGCGCAGATCTTTAACTTGTGGACGCCCGTCAATGCCTATCATGTTCATGTTAACGCGATAGGTGCGTTCTAGGTCGGTCGAGGCGAATAAATGGGCCATCAACTGTTCCAAGTCAACCCGATTTGAGCGCGGAACAATCACCAACCTAGTGGGGTTCTCATGATCGGACTCATCACGTAAGTCTGCGACCATCGGCAGCTTTTTCTGCTGCATTTGCGCCGCGATTTGCTCCAGTATCTTTGCCCCGGAAACCTGGTGTGGCAGCGCAGTAACAATCACATCGCCCTGCTCTTTGCTCCACAGCGCTCGCATACGCACTGAGCCGCGACCACTGGTGTAAAGCTTGCGAAGATCTTCGCGGCTGGAAATAATTTCTGCACTTGTCGGCATATCCGGACCGGGAATAAAATCTAGCAGCGCCTCCAAGTCGGCCTTTGGGTTTTCCAACAGGTGTACACAAGCGGCCCCCACTTCACGCAAATTGTGCGGCGGGATGTCAGTTGCCATTCCCACCGCAATCCCCGTTCCACCGTTGAGTAAAACATTAGGCAATCGCGCGGGCAGCACCTGTGGCTCTGACAGCGTGCCGTCAAAGTTTGGCATCCAGTCGACAGTTCCCTGGCCAAGCTCTTGCAGAAGCACTTGTGAGTATGGAGCCAGGCGCGCCTCGGTATAACGCATTGCAGCAAAAGACTTAGGATCGTCCGGAGCCCCCCAATTCCCCTGACCGTCAATCAGTGGGTAGCGGTAGCTAAATGGCTGCGCCATCAGTACCATAGCTTCGTAGCAAGCACTGTCCCCGTGAGGATGGTATTTACCTAATACATCGCCGACGGTGCGCGCCGACTTCTTGTGCTTAGCGCCGCTCTTTAGCCCCAGTTCTGACATTGCATAGACAATGCGGCGCTGCACGGGCTTCATGCCGTCGCCAACGTGGGGTAAAGCACGGTCGAGAATGACGTACATCGAGTAATCGAGGTAGGCCTTTTCAGTAAAGTCCTTTAACGGCAGCAATTCGACGCTGTCGTCTGTAGTGTAATCTGACATAGTTAACTCGTCTTAAACTTGTGCGCCGCTACACTGCGGCACACGCTACAATAGATTAATCAGCGCGGGCCAAATCGCCTTTGCTCTCCAGCCACACTTTGCGGTCGGCTGCACGTTTCTTTGCCAACAGCATATCCATCAATTCGTGGCTATTGTCGCCAGGTTCGACCACCAGCTGCACCAAGCGCCGCGTATCTGGAGCCATGGTTGTCTCGCGCAGCTGCATGGGATTCATCTCACCCAACCCCTTGAAGCGCTGTACATTAATTTTGACATTCTTACGCTCGGCGCGAATACGCTCGATGACGCCCTCGCGCTCGGCATCGTCCAATGCGTAGTAAACATCCTTAGCCGCGTCGATACGGTACAGCGGAGGCATCGCCACATAAACATGCCCAGCATCGACCAGTGGCTTAAAGTGACGCAAGAAAAGTGCGCAGATCAAGGTCGCGATGTGTGCACCGTCGGAGTCCGCATCGGCTAGAATACAGATCTTGCCATAGCGCAGTCCCTCGAGATTATCAGAGCCGGGCTCCACTCCGATCGCCACCGATATATCATGAATCTCGTTCGAGCCCAGCACTTCGCTCGACTCGACTTCCCAAGAGTTAAGAATTTTACCGCGCAACGGCATGATCGCCTGAAACTGGCGATCGCGCGCCTGCTTTGCAGAGCCTCCCGCCGAGTCCCCCTCGACCAGGAATAGTTCTGAGCGCATCGTTTCAGAGCCCGCACAATCCGCGAGCTTACCCGGTAGTGCCGGGCCCTGTGTAACGCGTTTGCGCACGACTTTTTTACTTGAGCGCAAGCGCCTCTGTGCATTGGCAATGATAGATTCGGCGAGTTTCTCACCCTCCTCTACATGCTTATTCAACCACAGTGAGAACGCATCTTTAGAGGCTCCGGAAATAAAGGCCGCGATGTGTCGCGAAGACAGACGCTCTTTAGTCTGTCCGGCGAACTGAGGCTCGCGGGTCTTCGCCGATAGAATGTAACTGCAGCGCTCCCACACATCTTCAGCGCTGAGTTTAACCCCGCGTGGCAGTAGTGAGCGAAACTCGCAAAACTCGCGCATCGCCTCAAGTAACCCCGTGCGAAAACCATTGACGTGGGTTCCGCCCATGGCCGTCGGAATTAAATTTACAAAACTTTCACAGGTTAAATCGCCACCTTCTGGCAGCCACTGCACGGCCCACTCCACCGCATCGTTTTCACCTTGTAGCTGCCCGGTAAAAGGCTCTTGTGGCAGCGTTTCAAACACTTGAGTCATTCCCTTGAGGTAGGCATTTAAGCCGTCCTCATAGTACCAGCTCTCGCGTTCATTCTTTGAGCCGCTCTGATCGGTAAACGTGATCTTGAGCCCCGGACACAGTACCGCTTTGGCACGCAAATTATGCTTTAGCTTAGTGACACTGAATTTAGGAGTATCAAAGTACTTGGGGTCCGCTAAAAAGCGTACCGTGGTACCTGTATTCCTCTTGCCGCAAGTGCCTATCACCTCTAGATCAGAGATTTTCTCACCGTCTGCAAAACCTATGCTGAAAACTTGGCTATCGCGGCGTATCTGCACTTCTAAACTCTTTGAGAGCGCATTGACGACCGAGACTCCGACACCGTGTAGACCGCCTGAAAAACTGTAGTTATCGCTGCCAAACTTTGCCCCGGCGTGCAGCCGTGTCAGTATTAATTCAACGCCGCTAACCCCTTCCTCAGGGTGAATATCCACAGGCATACCGCGCCCGTTGTCGCTGACCGAGAGAAACCCGTCTTTATGTAGCGTTACATCTATCTGCGATGCGTGGCCCGCCAGCGCTTCATCGACAGAGTTATCGATGACTTCCTGCGCCAAGTGATTGGGCCTGTCGGTTTCGGTGTACATCCCCGGGCGGCGCTGCACCGGCTCCAGCCCACTGAGAACTTCAATTGAATCTGCTTGATATTGCGTTGTCATGCATTTCCCTAAGCCAGTGTACTCCGGCGCTATTGCTGTGACGGCCTCTAGCGGCTGCCCAGCCCAAAACTGATAATCTGTTCTATTTTTTGCTCGAAGCCTTGATAACTGTGATCCCCACCTTGGGTCACGCACTGGGTTATTGCATCGAGTTTGCTCACCGCTTCACGGTAATCCAGTGTTTCATCCCCTGTTTGCGTCAACAGCAACAACCGCTCGGGGTCACTTGGCCGCTCAACATCTAGCGCTTTAAGCTGCGCTATGTGTAAAGCTGTTAACTGATAGCGCTGGCCTGTGTACATGTTCTGGTTTTCACCGAGCAAATCGTGTAACAACCTATAGGGGTAAACAGCTGGATTGATCAGTACCGCACGGCAATTGGCAAAGCGCTCTGCTAAATAGAGACTGTAGTATCCCCCTAGCGAGCTGCCCACGAGAAGCACCGGTTCGCCTTGTTGAG
>JBMZCU010000056.1:0-13147 GCA_049613705.1 Pseudomonadales bacterium
AGCCAACCAAAGTGGACGGCGGTTTCCAAAAGCGCCTCGAGCGCTGCACTTTGAATATTGGCAGAGACGATCACCCCGACACAGGGATTTTCACGCTCGTGTCTATCGAGTACTAAATTACCCGCCCGGGCGGCTAATAGTGTGGGATCTTGTTCTATGATTGACGCTAAGAAGTCTGTCTCGATGTAGAGTTTTTGCTGACACAGGCGCTCAGCGGTAAGAAAGGGTTCTACCGTGTCATTATCGCGCATCAACTGCACGTATTCGCTGCGTATACTCTCCAGTAAATCAGTCAGCAATTGGCTCATCCGCGGCTCCGGTGTGATCAGTGAAAGGTTAGCCCGATGGGCGCAACGTCGCGCTTGAGCGCATCAAATGCCTCGCGCAGGCTAGACAGGGGCTGTAATGCGTAATCGATCGGATCAACCGGCAGCTCAAACCAATCTAAGGTCCACACTTTGGTCATCAGCTCGTACTCACCAATCAAAGCGTCGAGGAAAATCATCACAGCCTCTACACGTGGATCCATGTCCAGCACGAGCGGCACATTTTTAAGGTAAATCGATAAATGTAATTTGCGATTATTGCTGTGCAGCGAAAACCAAAAATCCGAGAGCTCGCACAACTCTCCGGCCACATTAATGTGGCTGGGAATAGGGTCGTATCGGTTGTTGAATGCCTTGAAGGTTACACCCTGAACACTCGGCGCTGCGCCGACAAGTGAAAGCACTGAGTGGATAGACTCAGGATAACCATCGCAGCCGAAGATCATTTCTATCGGCCCCTCTTCATCCGCCTCGAAGTGAAAGGTCAAATTTTCATCGATTAACTGCAATTTACTGCGATAGGCACTGAGTAAATTCTCGGCTTCGAATTGGTTTTCCTCGCGGCTCTCTAGCAGCTGCTGAATAGTCAGTGTCAGCTCCTGCCAAAAGTCGTCTATTTTCTTGCCATCGCTGGGGTTCAACACGCAAATACCTTCAGTGAACAAATTATCAGGTGCGCGGGACAACAACGCCAGTCTGCCCTTGGTATTTACCAGCGCGATCGGCGTAAGAGGTCTCACAAATTTCATCGGCACCGATAAACAGCATCTGCGCCACGCCCTCATTGGCGTAGATCTTTGCCGGCAGTGGCGTAGTATTGGAAAACTCCAACGTCACATGCCCCTCCCACTCAGGCTCCAGTGGAGTGACATTCACAATAATGCCGCAGCGCGCATAGGTGCTTTTACCTAGGCAAATTGTCAGTACATCGCGCGGGATTTTGAAGTACTCAACCGTGCGCGCCAGCGCAAAAGAGTTAGGCGGTATGATACAAACGTCCGACTGGATATCGACAAAACTACCATCGTCAAAATCCTTGGGGTCGACAATCGAAGAGTTGATGTTGGTAAAGACCTTAAACTCATCCGCACAGCGCACGTCATAGCCATAGCTCGATGTACCGTAGGAGATAATCGCTTGATCGTTTGCGCGGCGCACCTGCTGCTCTGCAAACGGCGAGATCATATCTTGCTGCTGCGCCATACGGCGAATCCAACTATCCGCTTTTATACCCATTTCACCTTCCGACCCGTAGAGAATGACCCGCAGATAAACGCGGGCACATATGTAGAATAAAGCCGCTCATTATAGCGTCATAATTGTTAAAGGACAGCTCTATCGTCCGCCATTTTTAACGCCGAGAAAGCGCTTCAGTCGTCCTCGATACTCAGTGATGGCCCACTGCCAGCACTGGCATTTAACTGATGAAGCCTAGCCCCGACACGGCGCGCTATATCGCGATAATTTTGCGCCACAGCTCCCTCTGGATCAGCGGCAACACTGGGCTTACCGCTGTCTGCCTGGGCGCGGATGCTGGCGTTCAGTGGCAGAGATCCGAGTAATTCACTCTGATACTCTCTGGCGATGCGCTCTCCTCCCCCCTCACCAAAAATATGCTCTTGGTGGCCGCAATTGGAGCAGATGTGCATGCTCATGTTTTCAATCACACCCAGGACTGGAATATCAACTTTGCGGAACATTTCAATGCCGCGTTTGGCATCCAACAGCGCGATATCTTGAGGTGTGGTGATAACGATCGCAGCGGTCACTGGGACTTTTTGCGACAAGGTTAATTGAATATCTCCGGTACCCGGTGGCATATCAATCAAAAGATAGTCCAGCTGCGGCCACTGTGTTTGATTGACCATCTGTGCAATCGCACCGCTGGCCATGGGGCCGCGCCACACCATAGGCGTGGTTTCATCTATCATGTAGGCGATGGACATCGAGTGTATCCCCAACGCTTCTATGGGCAGCATCTGATCTTCGCCGACCGGCTGTGGATGTGTGCCAGGTGCTACACCTAACATCATCCCCTGGCTCGGGCCGTAAATATCTGCATCCAAAATACCGACACGCGCCCCTTCGGCCTGTAGAGCTAGCGCCAAATTGACACAACTTGTCGATTTACCGACCCCGCCCTTTCCAGAAGAGACCGCAATGATATTTTTCACCGACGCCAAACTGGCAACAGGGTTGGCTTTGGCGCTGGCACTGATGTACTGCTGAATATCAAAGCTTACTTGATCAGCACCGCCCTGGCGCAGCTGCTCACCGAGCTCGCTCTCAAGCGCCTCTTTAACACCCGACATCGGGTAAGGGTACATCAGTGATAGCGAGAGCGCTCCGTTGTGCTCACTGACATTACTGACTATCTGCGCCTGCTGTAAACTGGTCTGCAGGTAAGGGTCTTGAAAGCTGTTTAATACCGCGTGGATCTCACTGTTCATTGTACTTTCACCTGTTACATCGTTACTTGCGGGTTAAGAAGACAGCGCACTCGAGGTGCTCTGTGTAGGGAAACTGATCAAAGATCGCAAAGCGCGACACTTTGTGAGTCTGGCACAGCGCCAACAAATTGAGCTGCAGTGTCGCCGGATTGCAGGATATGTAGACAATATTATCGTACTGCGCAATCTGCGCACAGGTCGCCTCATCCAACCCTGCGCGCGGAGGGTCGACAAGCACGGTAGAGAAATTGTAATCGCTGAGTTCGATCCCTTTCTGCTTTAGACGTCTGAATTCTCGCACGCCCTGCAGCGCCTGCGAGAACTCTTCACTAGACATGCGCAGTATGGTGACATTTTCGATAGCGTTGGCGGCGATGTTGTACTGCGCAGAATTCACTGAGCTCTTGGAAATTTCAGTCGCAACCACACGCTCAAAGTTTCGTCCCAGCGGCAAGCTAAAATTGCCATTGCCACAGTAGAGCTCTACCAAATCGCCCCCCATTCCACGGGTAACATCTAGCGCCCATTCAAGCATGTGTACGCACACTGCAGCATTGGGCTGGGTAAAGCTGTTTTCCACTTGCTGGTAATGCATGACCCGGCCATCTACCGCCAGCGATTCAATCACAAAATCTCGCCCCAAGGCGAGCTTAGTCTTGCGCGCTCGACCGATAATTTCGACCCGCTGACCCTCGCTACTGACTTTGCGCAACGCCTTTTGCAGCTGCTCTGCAAAAGCAACCCACTGCTCATCTAAAGGCTTGTGATAGAGCAAACTTATCAAGAGTTCACCACTGGTCGTGCTCAAAAAATCCACCTGAAAGAGCCGCTCTTTAAGCTGTGGCACTGGCTTCACGAGTTTTAGCAACTCAAACATGTGCTGCTGGATAATCTCGCTGGCCATAGGGCACTCTTTTATTGCCGTGTGCTCGTATTTTTTGCCCGGAGTGAACATTACATAGTCAATGTCATCCCCTTCGTGCCATACGCGAAACTCGACACGCATACGATACGCCGTCTTCGGGGATTCAAACACTTCTATGGACGGAATATCAAAACGGGCGAATTGCTCAGCTATCTGCTCGGTTTTGGCACACAACAGCTGCTGATAGTGCTCAGGGGTAACTTGGGGAAGTGACATTGAGGCCTCTTAAAAAGGAATGGGGGACATTGCTAACGGCACAGGCTCAGGGCGTAGCTGTTTTGCGAGCGTCCACAATCGTACAAGCTAAAAAATTAGCGCATTCTACCAGCCTGGTAGACTCGGGCAAAGGGCCAGTGCGGCGCCGGATGACACGCACTGCACAGTGAGGGGTTCTGATATCTATACGAGGTACCGGGCGATACCTCGCGAGGACGTTACTTTATCTTTAACGCCTGATTGGCAAACTTAATACCCGCCCATCCTGTAACGATAAAGTTACGGATGTTTTTATGATCTTTCGCATCTGGTGTGTCCAGTACATCGCGATAAAAACGACCAAAGCACTGTAAAGTTTCCTCTTCTGAAAGCCCCTGTAACTTAGCAAAAGAGAATATTTTTAACGACGCCTCGTTCTGCCCCAGCGCATTGAGCAAAACCTTGTCACCCAAACCATTGCGGAAAGAGCAAGGTGTATATTCATAGTTCTCGCTAATCACAGCCATGGTGTCTTCAAAGTCTACCTTCCCTTCCCTCAAGGCAATCAAGTACTGATCAATCTTCATTAATAAATCTCTAACAGCAAAAAATTCAGCGACGATAATAGCAGCGCAAACGGATTATCTCTATGGTGAAAACAAAAAATCTGTCGCCTTAAAGCAACATTAACAACAAATTAACAGAGTGTACTGTCAGCACTGACAATTTACCCATAGATTAGGGTGGCCAATTGACACCTAGCGGGCTAGTTCTTGACACCGGCTCAACGCGATTTAACGCAGCCGACAAAAACCCAATAATAGTAGTTCATAAATTACAGCTTTCGCGTAAAATAGCGCTTTTTTCGCTCACACATAAAGACGAGTCCTATGTCAGAGAACAACCTAGATAACCGCCGCAAAATACTAGTCACCAGTGCACTGCCCTACGCTAATGGCGCCATCCACTTGGGGCATATGCTGGAGTACATTCAAACGGATATCTGGGTTCGCTTTCAAAAGCAACGCGGCCACGACTGCGTCTACGTCTGTGCCGACGACACCCACGGCACGCCGATCATGCTCAAAGCTGATCAACTGGGTATAACGCCGCAGCAGCTGATCGACAAGTCCAGCGAAGAGCACCAGCGCGACTTCAGCGACTTCATGATAGGGTTCGACAACTTCTACACCACACACTCTGAGGAGAACCGCACGTTTTCCTCTATGATCTACACCCGCTTGCGAGACGCTGGCCACATCGCCAAGAAAACGATTACGCAAGCCTATGATCCCGAGCGCGAAATGTTTTTACCCGACCGTTTCGTCAAGGGCGATTGCCCTAAGTGCAACGCAGAAGATCAGTACGGTGATTCATGTGAAAGCTGTGGCGCGACCTACAGCCCTGTCGAGCTCAAAAATGCCTACTCGGCAGTCTCTGGCGCCAAACCTGTAGAGCGCGACTCTGAGCACTACTTCTTCCAACTCGGCGATTTTGAAGACTTCTTGCGCGAGTGGGTAGACAACCACGTGCAAGAGCAGATGATCTCTAAGCTCAACGAGTGGTTCGAATCTGGTTTACAAAACTGGGATATCTCGCGCGATGCACCCTACTGGGGCTTCGAAATCCCCGACGCACCTGGCAAGTACTTCTACGTCTGGCTGGATGCACCTGTCGGCTATATGGCCAGCTTTAAAAACTGGTGCGATAAAAACGGTGCAGATTTTGATGCATACTGGGAAGCGGATTCCGGTGCTGAGCTGTACCACTTCATCGGCAAAGATATCGCTTACTTCCACACCCTATTTTGGCCTGCCATGCTTGAAGGTGCTGGGCTGCGTAAACCTAATGGGGTGTTCTGTCACGGCTTCCTCACGGTTGACGGCAAGAAAATGTCAAAATCGCGCGGCACCTTTATCATGGCTGAGACTTACCTCAAGCACTTGCGCCCTGAGTACCTGCGCTACTACTTTGCCTCTAAGCTAAATTCGGGCATCGATGACATTGACCTGAGCCTGGAAGATTTTAGATTGCGCGTCAACGCCGACCTCGTTAACAAGGTCGTCAATATCGCATCGCGCTGTGCAGGTTTCATCAAGAAAAAATTCGACGGTGAACTCTCCCCCGCCCTTAGCGAGCCAGATTTGTACCGCGAAGCTGTCGCACAAGGTGAAAGTATTGCCAAAGCGTATGAGAACCGTGAATACGGCCGTGCAATGCGTGAAATCATGGCCATTGCCGACAAAGCGAACCAGTACATCGACAACGCCGAGCCCTGGGTCCTAGCCAAGCAGGAAGGCACCGAGCAGGCTGTTCAGGATTGCTGCAGCATGGGGATCAACCTGTTCCGTGTGATCTGTACTTACCTCGCACCTGTACTGCCTAAGGTCGCCGAAGATGTACAAGCTTTCCTAAATATAGAAGACATGAGCTGGCAGTCTGTTGAAACACCGCTACTGAGCCACAAAATCAACAAATTCAAAGCGTTGATGCAACGCATTGAAGAGGATAAGCTCACCGCCATTATTGATGAGAGCAAGCAAAACTTGGCAGCAGCCCCTACCAAAGCTCCGAGCGCACCTAAATCAGAACTGCAAAAAGAGCCTATCGGTGAAACCATTGAGTTTGCTGATTTCGCCAAAGTCGACTTGCGTGTTGTCAAAATCGCCAAAGCCGAGCATGTCAAAGGCGCCGACAAGCTGCTGCAGCTGACCCTAGATTTGGGCGATGAACAGCGCAATGTGTTTGCAGGTATCAAATCCGCCTACAAACCCGAAGAGCTCGAGGGCAAACTGACCGTAATGGTGGCCAACCTAGCGGCGAGAAAAATGAAGTTTGGCGTCTCTGAAGGTATGGTGCTCGCAGCGGGCCCTGGCGGCGAGGACATCTGGATACTCGAACCGCACAGCGGTGCCCAGCCTGGCATGCGCATTAAGTAGTGATACGGGGCTCGAAAGAGCCCCAACTAATCTCAAATGACCACTTTCAACACAGCCGACAGCGCTCTTGTGATGCAAGTTATGCACGCCAGGCGTGATGTGCGCGGCAATCGCTTCCTCGACACCCCCATCCCCGCGCACTGCCTAGAGAAAATTCTCGATGCGGCACTGTGCGCACCTTCAGTAGGCTTCTCTCAGCCCTGGAAATTTGTCATTGTGCGTGACCAGAGAACTAAAGCGGCAATCAAAGCGAGCTTTGATACGGCCAATGCTGAAGCCAGTGCACTGTTCGCTGAACGCCAACAGGATTATCGCGCTCTGAAACTCGAAGGTATCACCCGAGCACCGCTGAATATCGCCGTTTTTTACACCCCCAGTGACAGACCAGTACTGGGCCAAACCAGCATGCCAGAAACCGGGCGCGACAGTGTCGCCTGCGCCATTCAAAATATGTGGCTGATGGCTAGGTCACTCAATATAGGTCTTGGCTGGGTCAGCATTTTAGATCCTCTGGAGGTCAAGCGACTCCTTAAGGCCCCGGCTGACAGCGAACTGGTTGGCTACTTGTGCCTGGGCTATGTCGATTACTTTTACAGCCAACCTGAACTCGAAAAACGCCAGTGGGCAGAACGCAAAAAACGCTCACAAATTATTTTTGACGAATCCTTTTAGAAAGCAACAAGCTTAGATGGCAATACGCGCACTACGCTAATTTGAGTACGCGAGATGTACTCAAATCGACATACGAATCAGCCCGGATCTGCGTGCGCTCCAAAAAAATCAGTGCCTGCTCCTGCCATTCGTACTCGATACACTGAGAGATTGCCATACCGCGGTTGCGTGGTGTTATCGGCACGCTAAAGCGCACCCTGTAACTTTCGACACGCGCATCAAAACACCAGTTATCTGCGCACTCATCTATCTGTGGGGAGGTTAAAAACTCAGTGCGCTGCATATCTTCTCCGCTCTCAGCTGGGTTTACATTTTAAGATACTCTATACTTTGCCCCACTAAAACTGAAGCCCCGCGACACGCTACTTATGAATTCTAAACCTACCTTATCCCTCCCAGGGCTCTACGCTAAACTCTTGTTATTGCTGCTCGTTATATGCAGCGGTTTACGCGCGTTCTTCTACCTCTACAATCTCGATAACTTCGGCACTGTCGCGACTTCAGATATCGCCCTCGCCTTTGTGCACGGCGTGCGCTACGACCTCTCTGTGACAACGCTGTTACTGGCGATATGGCTCTTGCTCGCTATGCCGCTCTATCTTTTCAAATTGAACCCGTTGATCCGCTACAGTGGCTATCTCTACCTGCCAATACTCCCCGCCTTTATCATCGCGAGTAATGTGCCAGACACTTTGTACTTCCCTTTCACAGGTAGGCGCAGTGGCGCAGAAGTGTTCGCCTTCAGCCAAGACATCTCAAGCCAGGGAATACAGCTTGTTGAGCAATACTGGCTGAGCGCTGCATTGAGTACAACGGCGGCACTGCTAGCAGGGTATGCTGTTATAAAGCTCGTTAAAACGACACCCAACCTAAGCAGTAAGTGGTACGCAAGAAGCGCCATTTGCGTTCTTTTAATTGTCTTTTCTGCGTTCAGTATTCGCAGTTCTCTGGGTACAAAACCGCTCAAACCCCTCAATGCCTTTAATTGGCCAAGTGCGCAGACGGGCTCACTGGTACTCAACTCGACCTTTACACTGCTGCGCCAAGACATTAGCCAGTTGGAGCCTCAACACTTTTTTAACAGCACAGCACTTGCGCGCGAAGCCAACCGCGCCGAGGTTACAAATCCATCTTCAGTAAGTGAGCGACGCGCCAATGTTGTGGTACTTATTATGGAGAGCTTTGCACTGGAATACCTGATGCGCGATAACAGCGCGGGAGGTTACGCGCCCTTTCTACAATCGCTTAGCGAGAAAAGCCTCTACTTCCCAGAGTCTTACGCCAATGGTCGGCGCTCTATCGACGCTTTTCCCTCTGTGCTAGCAGGCCTGCCCCCGCTGATGAAAGAGCCTTTCATCACCTCAGCATATCTAGGGGTTAAAGTCGAAGGTGTGGCTAATGTTCTGCGTGAACGAGGCTACAGTAGCTGGTTCTTTCACGGTGCCAAAAACGGCAGCATGTACATTGATACCATGTCTCAACGCTTTGGTTTCGAGCACTTTGTCGGGCTCAACGAATACCCCAATAAAAGCGATTTTGACGGTAACTGGGGCATTTATGACGAGCCCTTTTTACGTTATATGGCCGATCAGCTAAACACCTTAGAGCCACCTTTTATTGCCGGTGCCTTCAGCTTGAGCTCTCACAATCCCTACGTCGTACCCAGTGCTTACCAGGAGAAGTTCCCAGCTGGCACGCTGCCTATTCACCGCTCTATCGGCTATGCCGACTTTGCCCTGGCACGTTTTTTTGAGCGCGCAAGCAGCATGCCCTGGTACCAAAACACACTTTTTGTGATCACGGCAGACCACACGTCACTTAGCGATGATAAGCGCTTCCAAACACCCCTGGGGCGGCACCGCGTGCCCATTGTGTTTTACACTCCCGATGGTTCACTGGCAGCGCGCAAGCGTGAAACAATTGCGCAACAGACCGATATCGGCGCTACGATTCTCGGCTACCTTGGTTTAAACAGCGAACGCGCTCGATTACTCCCCTTCGGTAACAACTTGCTAACAACGCAAGCTGGCGAGGCCTTTTTCCTCGCCTCAGGGCGCTACACACTCGTGACCCAGCGCGCTGTTGCAACAGCCAACAGCGATTTTAGCCAAGTCGACATTCGCGCAAAGGCTGATCAAGGTGCACTCACGCAAGAAGAGCGCCAAAGCACCCTTAGAAGGCTGCAGGCCAAAGTACAGCTGCACCACAACGGCATGATAGAAAACAGTTTTTACGAGGAGTAGCAAGATTGCGAGGCGGTGAAGCGGTGAAAGGACGCTAACCGCGAGGTAGCGTCACTGCTCAGTCATTTAATCCTGGAACATCTTTACGATAATAGATTTTATTTTAGTCGCGTCGAAGGGCTTATCTAAGATAGCTGTCACACCGGCTTCTTGCACTTTGGCCAAGTGACTGTCATTGGCCTCTGAAGTCACCATCAACACCGGAACATGAGAGTGCTCTGCACTGGAGCGCACATATTCTGCAAGCTCTACCCCATTAACTTGTGGCATATTGTAATCGGTCACGACTAAATCGACTTCTTGCTCTTTGAGATGCTCTATCGCATGACAGCCATCGTCAAACTCTGTCAGGTTGTTCATCCCCAAATTATTCAACGCTCGCACGACAGCTTTACGCGCCAGGCGGCTGTCGTCAACCACGACGACGCGCAGGGTGTTCACATCGTAATTTTCAAGATAGAGCTCACTCTGATTAATGAAGCTCAACGTCGCATTAATTGCCTTGCCCAACTGCTCCTGGCTAAAGGGTTTAGACAGCATTGCTAAAATGCCCGACTGCTTGAAAATCTCTAGCTGATCGCGGCGCTGCTCACTGGAAATCAAAACGAATGGGACACCGTCAAAATGCTTGTGTTTACGCAGCAACTGAAGCAGCTCCAGCGCAGTGCCGTCTTCGTAATAAAGGTTGCTGATAATCAAATCTGGCGGGTACTTACTGATAATCCCCAGCGCCTGTCCCTTACCGGAAGCGACTTCGACATTGGTCACAGCCTCCTGCTCGAGTTTGCGCTTGATAATACCTTGCTGCATCGCAGAAGGTTCAATTAACAGCACACTCAATTCCGATCGGTCAAACTCTAACATGCGTTCTCTCAGTTCTCTTGTAAGTCTTTTCTGTGTCCAGCAATCTCAGTATATCTCATAAACCTCTGCCTTGCCGCGCTGTAAAGAGGGAATATTTTGAGCCAGATTATGCAATTACCTTGTTTTCTTGCAAAACGCGCACAAAATAGCGCGCCGACGATTTACCCAGTGTTAACCTAGCTATATTTTGCAGCTGGCTTGTTATACCTGACAAGCAACATCCCACACAGCAGCTGTCTTAAACAGCGATTCCCCTTGGTATTAGCTGGGCAAAGCTGCTACATTCACAGCGCCTATTTTCCTACCAGAAGACCCGTTGACCATGAGTGAACAAACCCAGCCACCTATCCTACCTAAACTGCTTAGCTGCCTAGCATTGCTGTGCGCCCTAGGCGCTATTTGGTATTTCACTCAACCTGCCGTCAGTGACGATAGCGGCGTGCCCAGTGTTAAGTGCAACTTCACAACGCAGCCCTGTGCAGTGGAGACCCACTATGGCCGAGCCGAACTGCAGATCATTGACAGTGATATCAGTGCCTTCACAGCGCTGCGCTTTCGCTTTACCCAAGCGGGCCTGGCAGCGGACAGTGTCGAGATCGACTTCCAGGGGATAGAGATGTTCATGGGCGCTCACAAAGTCACGCTGCAAAAGCGCGATAATGGTGACTTTGAAGCTGTCAAAACCTTACCTGGGCACAGTGATAGATCCATGACTTGGCGCGCTGTCGTAAGCAGCCGAACCCAGGCGAAAACCTACGTTGAGCACTTCGTGTTTGAGCTGCAATAGGTCATTGTTATGCGGGCCAAAATGGCCCTTGTAATACTTGCCTAAAATCACCTAAAAGCTATCCGTAAAAACACGCTAGTTATCTAATAATCACACCTATTTGCCTATAATTCACCCTGCCGTTATTAAGGTTTAGCCACTATTTTTTCTGTGGTAATCTCTAGCGCAATAATAGCCGAGCCCGTATTTCCTCGGCGCACTATAAGAACGAGGTAAATATGACAGATCGTGAATCCATGGAATTTGACGTTGTTATCGTCGGCGCGGGCCCTTCGGGTCTCTCTACCGCCTGTCGACTGATGCAGCAGGCGCAAGAGGCCGGCAGTGAATTGGCTGTGTGCGTCGTCGAGAAAGGCAGCGAAGTGGGCGCCCATATTTTATCGGGTGCTGTTGTCGAGCCCCGCACGTTGAGCGAGCTTTTCCCCAACTGGCAAGAACTTGGCGCACCGCTGAAAACCGCTGTCACCGAAGATCAGATCTTTCTGTTAAAAGATGAGAAGAGCGCGACCAAAATACCTGACTTCTTCGTTCCCAAGCCAATGCACAATCAGGGCAACTATATCGCCAGTGTTGGCAACCTCTGCCGCTGGCTAGCTGAACGCGCTGAAGAGCTCGGGGTAGAAGTCTTTCCAGGATTTACCGCCTCGCACATTATTTACAATGACGAGGGCGCTGTGGCCGGTATCGGTACCGGTGATATGGGGCTAGATGCCGAGGGCAACCCGAAAGATAGCCATATGCAGGGCATGGATCTACTGGCAAAGTACACCGTCTTTAGCGAAGGTTGTCGCGGTCACTTAGGCAAAGAATTGATCGCTAAATACAATCTCGACAAAGATTGCGATACTCAGCACTACGGCTTAGGGATCAAAGAAATCTGGGATATCGATCCTGCAAAACACCAGCCCGGCTTAGTCGTGCACGGCACAGGCTGGCCACTGCAAGAGAACGGCGCAAGCGGCGGCTTTTTCCTATATCACGCCGAGGACAATCAAGTTGTTGCGGGGTTGATCACAGACCTCAACTACAGCAATCCTTACCTCAGCCCGTTCGATGAATTCCAACGCCTCAAGCATCACCCTGAGTTTACTAAGTACCTCGAAGGCGGCAAGCGTGTCTCCTACGGCGCTCGCGCTATTGCCAAAGGCGGCTTTAACTCTCTACCCAAGATGAGCATGCCGGGCGCACTCATGGTCGGGTGTGACGCAGGCACCTTGAACTTCTCTAAAATCAAAGGTACGCACACAGCAATGAAGTCCGGTACTATTGCAGCCGAGACACTCTTTAACGCACTCTCAGCAGATGACCAGGGCGGCGCGGATCTCACCAGCTTTGCAGATAACATCAAAAGCTCTTGGCTCTACGATGAACTCTATCGCAGCCGTAACTTTGGCCCAGCGCTGCACAAGTACGGCATGTATGTCGGTGGTGCGATCAACTTCGTCGATCAAAACGTCTTCTCACTGCCGTTCACTATCCACGACGATACCGCTGACTATGCACAGCTTAAAAGTGCAGCACAGTGCACGCAAATCGAATATCCCAAGCCAGACGGTGTCTTGAGCTTTGATAAATCTTCCTCGGTGTTCCTATCCAACACCAACCACGAGGAGAATCAACCCTGCCACCTCAAACTGGCCGATGCGACCATTCCACTTAGCCAAAACCTGCCTAAATACGCAGAGCCTGCACAGCGCTTCTGCCCAGCTGGGGTGTACGAAATTGTCGAGCAAGATGGTGAGCAGC
>JBMZCU010000057.1:0-13038 GCA_049613705.1 Pseudomonadales bacterium
TGACGCCGCCTATGGGGTATTTAGAAGAAGGTGAGGCCAAAGGGTTCGGCGTTGAGATCACGCGGGCAGTTTTAGATGAAGCGGGTATCGAGCACCACTTTAAAATGGTGCCTTGGGTGCGCGCATACGAGGAAGCTAAGCGGGGAAACGGTTTTATTTTTGGTATGTTCTGGAGCGGGGAGCGCGCGGAGCTATTTGAGTTTAGCGAACCTTTGTGGACGGAGCACTTTATCTTAGTGACGCGCGCTGGTGAAGAATTTTCCTTTCAGTCTATGCAGGATTTGAAAGGTAAACGTGTAGCACTACAACGCGTCAACAAATTGAGCGCCGAATTCACCGCAGCGGTAAACGCCGAACTGTTTACGTCTATAGAGATCAGGGACGCTGAGTCGCGGTTGCGTTTTTTGATGGCAGGTAGAGCGGATGCTGCGATCTTCAGTCCTGGGGTAGCTGCATTGCAGTGGAGTGCGAATTTGGCCGGTGTAGATGTGGCAGCAGTGTCTGTACTGGCACAACCGGTGGCTTATAAAGCTAAGCACCTCGGCGTGGCAAAGTCGCAGCAGCGACCAGAGTTAATCTTAAAAATAAATGCAGCGATAAAAAAGCTCAGAGAAAATGGTACGCTTGAGGCCATTAAGAAGCGCTATGGCTCGACGTAATTGAGTAAAGGAAGGATCTGTGTTGCATCGAATATTCGCATTATGCTTGCTGGTTGGCTTATTCTGCGGTGTGCAAGCACAGGCTGAGATCCTGCACTATACCGATAGTCGTGGCAAGAAAGTCTTTGTTGATAGTGTCTACAAGGTACCGCCACAGTACCGCGATCAATTAAGTGAGAAAAAATACCGCAAAAAGCAGTTTACCCAACAGCAGCGCCAGCAGTTGAGTGAGGATGAAAGTAAGCTCAATCAGAGTTTCCAGTTAAGTCGCCAAATTCGAAGGCTCGAAGCCGTCCGTGAGTCGCTGACAACCAAGGTGCGTTTCTTTCACCGCCAAGCCATACTCCCCGTCACTATCAACTACCGCGGGAAAGAGAAGGTCTATCAGCTTCTATTAGACACCGGGGCTACGTATACGATGCTGCATGCATCTGCTATCGGCACTGATGCGCTTCGCGGGGCAGATAAAGCACAGGCAATTGTGGCCGGTGGAGGCATCATTGATGTATATGATATTTCTGCTGACAGTGTCAGTGTCGGACCTTATCGTTTCGAACAGAGTAGGGTTTCAATTGCACACAGTGAGGATCGTCAAATCGACGGTTTACTGGGCATGAATGTACTCTCTCATCTGGATTACAAAATAGATTACGCGCGCGGCGTCATCGTCTGGAGGGAGAGTAAGTTCGACGAAGTTATCGAGCGTATATCTAAACTGCGAGAGCAGATTGAGGAACCATAACTTTCACACCTCAAGCGGTTTATACCGGGCACATATAGTTACTGCATTTGTTGTTTACACCAGCTAGACTGCTGCTCAGCCGTTCATGTTGTAATGCAGTAGAGACCTTCAGAAATGCCCTTCCCTCGCACCCCCCAAGCAATGTTAGAGAAACTGGTCGGTTTTAATACAGTCTCCAGCGAATCTAATCTTGCACTGATCAATTTTGTTGCAGAGTATCTCACTGCGCTGGAAATCCCCTACCAGCTCATCTTCAACGAGGACAAGACGAAGGCCAACCTAATGGCAACGGTAGGTCCCAATAAGGCTGGTGGTGTCATTTTGTCGGGCCACACAGATGTCGTACCTGTGAAAGGGCAGGCCTGGGACAGCGACCCGTTTACCCTGACAGAGCGCGATGGAAAGCTCTACGGCCGCGGTACTTGTGATATGAAAGGCTTTATCGCGATTGCACTGGCTAAGATTCCGCAGATGCAGGCTGCGGGATTGCAAGTGCCTATCCACTTGGCGCTTTCGTACGATGAAGAGATAGGTTGCGCTGGCGCGCCGCCAATGGTGCGCAAAATGGCCGCTGAGCTACCGCCGGTTAGAGCTGTTATCGTCGGGGAGCCGACGAGTATGCAAGTTGTCACTGCGCACAAGGGCATTACCAGCTTGACGACCACAGTCACCGGCTGCGAGGCGCACTCTAGCCAGCCCGATCGAGGTGTCAGCGCTGTGATGACTGCCGCTCACCTCATAGAACATATTGCTGGGCTCATGGCGTCCTACAGTGAAAAGCCTTACCCGCTGGCGATGCAAGTGCCCTATACGACCTTGCACGTCGGCACAGTTCGCGGTGGCACAGCGGTCAATATCATGGCTAAAGAGTGCCAGTTTGACTGGGATATTCGCAATGTCGCGAACGATAACCCGGTACAGATTAAAGAAAATTTTGAGAATTACTGCCAGCACGTAGTGCTGCCACCAATGAAGGCAATTAGCGAGCAGTGTGATATTCAAACCCAGATGCATGCCTGTGTACCCGGGCTGGCCCCAGAGGAATCTGGCGCAGCTGAGGCGCTCTGTCGCGAGTTAATAGGCACGAGTGAGGTCACTATGGTGGCCTATGCTACAGAGGGCGGGTTGTTTCAGGAAGCAGGATTTTCGTCGGTTATTTGCGGCCCGGGTTCTATAGATCAGGCGCATCAACCCAATGAATATATTGAAGTGGCTCAATTTGAGATGGGTTGCTCCTTTGTGGATGACCTTATTGTGCTGCTAAGCCGCGAGGAGCGTTAAGTGTCTGCATTCATGCTCTCGCAAATCCTGGTGGGTATCGCAATCGTCTTTGATTTGCTGTCGTTCCAGTTCAAACAGCGGCAGAAAATAGTTGCCTGTCTCTGTGTGGCTGGCGCCTTGATCTGCAGCCATTTTGTGTTGCTGGAGCAGTGGACGGCGGCCGGACTCATGGCGATAGCGACGGCTCGCTATCTGACTAGCGTCTTTAGCACCTCGAAAGTGCTGATGGGCGTTTTTATCACTAGCTCTGCTGCGGTAACTGTCGTGACGTTTAGCGGTGTTGCCAGCCTGCTCAGTTTTGCAGGCTCCGCGCTGCAAACGACAGCTGCCTTTTGTCGCGCAGACAAGAAACTGCGGCAGATGATGATTCTGGGCACTAGCTTTTGGCTGGTGCATAATTACTGGGTGGGTTCGCCCACTGCGGTGCTGATGGAAGTACTGTTTATCGGCAGTAACTTAGTCGGTTACTACCGTTTCTACTGGCGCCCCGCAAAGAGCGCCTGAGCGCTCAAATTGCCCGCCAATCCAAGTCGCCTCTACGTTTAAATGTTGATCTAGCAGTGCAAAGTCAGCGTTGTAACCCGCCGCAATACGCCCGTGCGTGCGCGCTAGGCCTAAAAAGTGTGCTGGGTAGAGTGATGCCATGCGCAGCGCTTCTTCCAGCGGGAGGGAGAGCAGTTCAACACAGTTGCGCACCGCGCTTGCCATATCCAGATTAGAGCCTGCCAACACTCCTGCAGCAGTGCTCACTTTGCCGTCGCGAGAGTAGATACGCTGGCCCATCAGCTCGAGCTCTTCACTTGTGGACCCAACGCTGTGAACGGCATCTGTCACTAGGAACATCTTGCCGCGTGCCTTCGCTTTTACTGCGGTTTTTAGCGTGCTGGGGTGGATGTGATGTCCGTCGACAATAATGCCGCAGTAGCAGTTGTCGTCTTCTAGTGCCGCGCCGATAACGCCTGGTTCCCGACTCAGTAGCGGCGGCATGGCGTTGAAAAGATGAGTCACAGCGCTGAACCCCATCTGTAATGCATCGCGGGCTTGGGTGTAGTCGGCGTTGCTGTGGCCGATACTCAGGCGAATGTTAAGGGCGCGTAGCTTGTCGATGAGCGCAGGAGCTGTCACTTCTGGAGCCATAGTGATTACTGATCGGCCTAGATCTGCCAGAGCCGACAGCAGCGGCAGTTGCTCGGGCTCGGCACTGCGTAATTTCTCTTGTGGGTGCACACCTTTCTTTAGAGGATTGAGGAAGGGGCCCTCTAAGTGGATCCCAACTATACCGGGCACATGCTGTGACATGGCCTCTCGCACGGCGTCGATCGCTTGCTGCACGATCTCGAGGTCATCGCTGATCAAGGTGGGTAACATGGCTGTGGTGCCGAATTTTCGGTGCGCTTGCGCAATCGCTTTGATGCCATCGACGCTGGGTTGATGGTTGAGTAGCACGCCAGCACCGCCGTTTACCTGGGTATCGATAAAACCGGGCACGAGTAATTGGCCTGCTAAATCGATAATGTCTCCAGCGGGTAGGGCGTTATCCTCGACAACGGCCAGCACCTTACCTTGAGCGATAATGACGGCGTGCTGTTCGAGAATCTGTGTCCCGTCGAACACACGAGCGTTAAGCAGTATGTCAGGCATGTGATAGCTCCTTGTGGAGATCTATCGCCATCGCTAGTGCGCCGTCCATGGCATCGCCTTGAGGTGGGCAGAGCCATTTCGCGAATTGCGGGGCGATGAGATCGCCGATAAATTGTGCGTAGCCCCCCATGAGGCAGATCCTTTGTGCGCCTTTAGTGCGCAGTGCTCGCAACAATTCACGCACCTCTTCGGCGCTTTGTTCAACAAGGGTCAGTGCCAGTGTATCGCCGCTGTGATAGTGCTCGAGCACGAGGGGGACCAGTGCAGCGTAATCACGCGCTCGGGCAGTTCGCGCCCAGTTGGTAACAGCGTCGGGCGCGTGGTCGAAGCGCGCTATTAGCGCTTGTGAAAGTGCAGTGTGGCGTTGAATGCTATCTGCCGCTTGCAGGGCAGAGCGCAGTGCGTTGAAACCGAGCAGTGCGCCACTGCCCTGATCCGACAGGGGAAACCCCCAACCGCCGACAACATCTATGTCAGCGCCTCGTTTGTTGAATCCGCACGATCCCGTACCGAGGATCAGAATCGCGCCGTCTCTCCCGCTGTGTGCGCCCAAGCAGGCTGCGAGAGCGTCAGCTTCAACGCGCAGTGCTTTAAAGGGGTGCGGGTAGTCAGTGATCACTTTAACCGACTGTGTATCGACAGCGCCCGCCAGGCCAAAGGCCGCATACGTGCGGCTGAGGATATCGTGTGGCAGTTTCGCCAAATCGAGGGCTGCGTGAGTCGCCTCTAAAATAGCTTGATAGCACACCTCTGCACCCAGTTGCGCATTGGCGCTGCCCGCGCTTGCGTTCGCCAGTACATTGCCCGCGCTGTCGCACAGCCGTGCGCGGCAGTGCGTACCGCCGCCGTCTATACCCAAAAAAAAGTGTGCTGGATGAGCGTTGTTCACGTAGTGACCTCAGATGTTGCGAACTCGAAAAGTACCCACAATGATGCCATCATTCGCCGGGACAGTGAATGTAGCCGTGCGGTAATAGAGCACGCTAAAGCGCAAGAATTGGTAAAAGAGGCGGTGCTAGAGTGTTCAGGAAGGTGCAAATGAGCCCCAAACGCCTCTGGCGCACAGGATGGTTTATGATCAAGACAGCTCTCACAAGCGGGCTGGTTGCCCGACGAAGAGAGCTAACAAAGAGCATGAATCATCCTGTACGCCCCGTAGGGTGGATAGCTAAGGGGCCAACTCCTTTGTCAGAAAGCTTATTAAGGACGCTGCCATTAATGGCGCTTTCTTTCGCGGATTTAGCCCCTTAGTTATCCACAGAGAACCTTTAGGGCTTGTTCGCACCTTCCTTAGAACTGGAGAGAGGAATGAAAAAGAGACACGCAGCGTTTTACCACAAGTGCTTTGAGCGGGTGATCAATCATATATACGCCCACTTAGATCAACCGCTCGATTTATACCGTTTGGCAGAGGTGGCTTGTCTCTCGCCGCATCACTGGCACCGTATTTATCAAGGTGTCTACGGTGAGACGGTTGCAGCGACAGTGCGGCGTTTGCGGCTGCACCGTGCCGCAGGAGAGCTGAGCAGTGGTAATCAGACCATCGCGAGTATTGCCAAGCGCTCAGGTTACGCTAGCGTGGCGTCTTTCTCACGCGCTTTCACCAGTGAGTACACAATGCCGCCCGCGCGCTTTCGAGCGAGCGGTCAGCACACCCACTTTCGCATCGCTGCAGCGGCGCAATTACAAGGAGAGCAAGAGCACATGCATCAGATTGAAATACAACACCAGCAAGCATTAGATTTAATCGGGTTGGTGCACACAGGTCCCTACATGGAAATAGGCAGCGCCTTTGAAAAGCTATTTGCGTGGTGCTCCATTAATGGACACTTTGCACAGGTCAAGCGTACGGTTGGTGTCTACTTGGATGACCCCACAGCGGTAGAGCCGGCGCAGCTGCGTTCTGTTGCTGCCGTGGCGGGGCCAGCGGTAGATGAGTTACCCCAGGGGTATACGCGATTGACACTGGCCGCAGGAGAGTACGCCGTGCTGCAATTCAGAGGACCGTACGCTGGGCTACACGTCGCCTACGAATGGCTCTATGGCACTTGGCTGCCAAATTCTGGGCGCATTCCAGACAACCAGCCTGTCTATGAAGAGTATTTGAATGATCCGCGCGAGACGGCACCGGAAGATTTGCTCACCAATATCTATGTGCCGCTGCAGGCGTAGCTTGAAGCTGGTGCGCTGTAGGCAGTTGAGAGTCTATCGCCTACAGCGCACAATTATTTGGAGCTTGACTCACAGTGTTGGCACTATGCCACTGGCCACCAGGCTTTCGTTTTCAATCGGTGTACAACTGATTCAATAACGCAGCGGGCGTCGCTGTGCTATATTGGCGCGCCGGCACAATGCCGGACACAGTGAGGAAACATGGACGCCACAGCACACAAGGTTGCAAAGCCACACATCGCTATCTTGATTTTCCTATCGGCGCTGGGGCCCGTTGCGCTCAATATCTTCCTGCCTTCAATGCCAAATTTGGCGCACTCACTGGGCACCACTCACGATATCGCACAACTTACACTGACACTTTATCTCGCCGCAACAGCGATTGCGCAACTGGTGTTGGGGCCTCTATCTGACAAATATGGGCGCCGCCCGGTCATTTTGTTGGGCGTTTTCATCTATGTGGTCGCCAGCTTAGTGTGCGCAATGGCTTTTAGTATTGAGCAATTAATTATCGGCCGAATTTTTCAGGCCGCCGGTTCCTGCGCGGGGATTGTTGTGACCCGAGCTATCGTGCGCGATTTGTACGATAGGCGTAAAGCGACGAGCTTGCTCGGCTACATGACAATGGTGATGGCGGTGGCTCCTATGCTGTCGCCTATCGTAGGTGGTTATCTCGATCAGTGGTCGAGTTGGCGCGCCAGTTTCTACTTGGTTAGTGTACTCGGGGCTTTAGTGTTGATCGGCTGCCTGTCCAAGTTGCACGAGACTAATCACTCGCCGGTGACAGACATCAATTTTGGCAATATTTTTGCCAAGTACTGGCTACTGCTGCGCGAGCGAGACTATCAGGGCTATGTGTTGGGCACAGCTTTTGGCACCGCGGTCTTTTTCAGTTTCGTCGCCGGTGCGCCTTTCTATGCCACTAAAGTATTGGGGCTGGCGCCGAGCGAGTACGGCTTTTACTTTGTGATGGTCTCCCTAGGGTATATGACGGGAAACTTTCTTTCCGGGCGCTTTGCCACGGTACTCTCAAGCAGGGTGATGATTTCGATGGCCAACGCTGCGCTAATGCTAGGCATCGCGGTATTGATTTACTTCAACACAGTAGGCTTTGATCACGCCGCCAATTTGTTTATTCCCATGGCGCTGGTGGCGTGCTCTAACGGTTTGGCCATTCCAAACGGTATGGCCGGTGCACTGAGCGTCAAGCCAGAGCTGGCCGGTACAGCATCCGGGCTCGCCGGATTTGTGCAGATAGCGACGGGAGCTGTCGCGACCTTTGTCGTTGGTTTTTTCCACGACGGCAGCGCAGCGCCTATGGTTTATAGTATGGTTAGTGTGGCACTACTCTCGGTGCTCTGTTTCCAATTGATGATTAAATACAAATAAAAGATAACAACGGAGCTTGTTATGCACACTTGTAAGCGATACCTCGGACTGCTCGTTATCACTATTGCAGTTTTCTTCCCACTGGCGGCGACGGCGCAGGAGGCGCGGGTGCTAGATATCAGCGCAGGTTCTCTTGATGGGCGCATCGCCGCTGCCATTACATTCTCCGAAGCGGTCAACGGTTCAACGGATCTCTCTCAATGGTTGCGGATTCGCGATGAGGACCACGAGCGCCCTGAGGGGGCTTGGGTGCTTTCGGACAATGCCAAGGTGCTCTATTTCACTAATGTGGAGCCCGAGACAAAGTATTACGTAGAGGTGCTAAAAGGCCTGCCAATGGCGCAGTGGCAGTTGCTGCCGCAAGGGGCGATAGGCGAGGCCGCAATCCCCGCAGTAGAGCCTATGCTGGGCTTTGCTGGCAACGGCAATCTACTCGCTTCAAGCTTGAGTGACGGCCTCCCCGTTATTTCGGTTAACGTGCCGGAAGTGGATGTCGATTTCTTCCGCATCCCCAAATCTCTGCTGGTGCCTTTTCTGATTGATAACAACCGCCGGGGGCAGCTCGAATTCTGGGAAGTGGAATCCTTTCTAGATGATGTCGATCTCGTGTACTCGGCGCGCTTTGATTTAAAGCTATTGCGCAATCAGAGTGCCACGAGTTACCTACCGATCAAACAAATCGCGCCGCTGCAAGAGCAGGGTGTCTACCTGGCTGTGATGCGCGAGGCTGGCAGCTACCGCTATAACTTACCGGTTACTTGGTTTGCAGTTAGCGATTTAGGGGTGCATATGCGCCGCTATGCGCAGAGCGTCTCTATAAGTGTGAATAGCCTTGCCGAGGCGACACCGCAGCCGGATGTCGAAGTCAGTCTGTTAGGTCACAAAGGCAAAGTGCTGGCCAGAGCGCAAACCGATGCGCAAGGGCTTGCTCGTTTTGAGGTGCAAGCGCTGAAGAAGGCGCAGCTAGTGCTAGCATCTAAGGGCACTCAAACCTCACTCGTACGGCTCTTTGGGCCCGCGCTAGATCTGGCCGAATTCCCAGTTGAGGGGCTGCCCAATCATCGACAGCGGCTGTTTTTCTACAGCGAGCGCGATCTCTATCGCCCAGGGGAAGAGGTGCGTATCAGCGCGCTGTTACGCGACGCTGATGGCAAGCTACTGCCGGCGCAGACACTGGTGTTTGAGTTGCGCCAGCCCGATGGCAAGATGGTCAATCAGCAACGTGTCGCCGCCAGTGAGCTGGGCTACTATCTGAGCCGATGGTCGCTGCCGACGGATGCGGCGACAGGTAAGTGGAATGTCAGTACAGTGACCGCTGATGGCAAGCGCACGACGTATCCCATTCAAGTTGAGGAATTCTTGCCCGAGCGCATGGAGCTGACACTTGAAGCGCCAGAGCAGCTGTTGGGCAAAGAGCCTTTGAGCGTCTCTGTGGATGGTCAGTATCTCTACGGTGCACCCGCTGCGGGTAATACATTGCAGAGCGAGCTTATCAGCAAGCGCGCGGCACATCCGTTTAAAGCTTTTGCAGATTTTCATTTTTCCAACCCGCAAGTCACGGACTTTGATAAGCGTGAGGAACTGCAAGATCGTCAGCTCGATGACCGGGGACGTGTGACGGTTTCGTCTGAAACAAACTGGGGCGCGGCGAAAACACCGCTTCAGTTAGCGCTCTATACTAGCTTGCTCGACAGCGGTGGGCGTCCAGTTAGTCGAAGTAGTAAGACATTTGCGCTGCCCGCTTCTGAGCTGGTGGGTATCCGCCCACTGTTTGCCGATGACGTGGCGCCCTATGAGGGCACAGCGAGTTTTGAAGTTGTCTTGAGCGATGGCCGAGAGCGCCTCGCCGCCGAGCACTTAAAGCTGAGGTTGGTCTATGAAAATCGCGATTATCACTGGGTGTATCGTGAGGGCGAGGGCTGGCGCTCAAACTATACCGAGCGCCACTATGTTGTCAGCAGCAAATCTTTGGCCATAGCGGCAGGTGAAAGTGTACGTGTCTCTCTGCCTGTTGAGTGGGGGCACTACCGTTTAGAAGTTGAGAATCCGCAGACCGGTGTTATCAGTGGCTATCGCTTTCGCGCCGGATGGAGCGCGGAAGAAACTGTGATGGCGGGGCGGCCAGATAGAATTGGATTGGCGCTGGATCGACAGCGCTACCGCGCGGGTGATGAAGTGCGAGTCGACATAGCGGCGCCAGCTCCGGGCAAGGGCTTTTTGTTGGTCGAGAGCGACCGGGAGTTACTGCGATTGCCGCTGGATCTCGAGCAGAATACGGCGAGCGTCAGTTTTGCACTGGATCCTGCATGGCAGACGCACGACCTCTATGTCTCTGTCTTTTTACTGCAGCCCGGTGAACAGCGCGATGCTCGCCTGCCGCGCAGGATGATGGGCGTCGAACCGCTAAGGCTCGATCGCAGCCAGCGCGAACTTGTAGTCAATGTAGATGTGGCCGATAAGATCGAACCCGGTCAAGTGTTAACCGTACCTGTTGAAGTACGTGCCGCAGAGGGCGTACCGACGTCTCCTGTACAGCTGACATTAGCTGCTGTGGATGTAGGGGTATTGAATATCTCGCGCTTTGAAACGCCTGATCCTGTGGCTGGCTTTTTTGCCCAGCGCGAGTACGCGGTCACAGCGCGCGATAGCTATGCCGATTTGATAAATGCCGATGCGGGCAAGCTAGCTGAGCTCAAGTTTGGCGGGGATCAAGATAATATTCAGGGCTCGGAGGCCGACTCGCGCGTGCAGATAGTTTCGCTCTTTTCGGGACCTGTGACGGTGGATGCGCAGGGCCGTGCCGAGGTGGCATTGGATATCCCTGAGTTCAACGGGCGGCTTCGACTGATGGTATTGGCCTTTGGCGAGCAGAGTTTCGGCGCCGTGGAACGTGATATTGAGGTTGCTGCCCCGGTGGTGACACAGCTGACGATGCCACGCTTTTTACGCAGTGGCGATCGCACCGCGTTGGCACTGGATTTAGATAACCTCAGCGGCCAAACACAGACCCTTGACCTCACTCTTTCGCTGGGTAATGGGCTGCGTTTTGACAGCACGGAATCTGGCTTTGAGCCACAGCGCTACACACTCAATGTGCAGCTAGAGGAGGGGCAGAAGCGTACGCTCTATCTGCCAATAGCTGCCGGTAGCGACTACCGCGATATTGAAATTGATCTGAGCGTGCAAAATGTACAGGGCCCGCAGGGTGCTAAACAGTTAAATAGGCAGTGGCTGTTGCCAGTACATCCCTCGTGGGCCAAGAGCAGTCTGCAGTGGCGCGAAGTGATAGACCCTGGGCAATCATTTACCCTGCCAGCTGAAGCTTTAGGTGAGTATATCCCCGATAACTTACGTGCAAATTTGAGTTTGTCGGCGCGCCCCTCGCTGGATATTGCCAGCCATTTCAGTGCGCTAAAAGCTTATCCTTACGGCTGTCTAGAGCAGACGACAAGCGGTGTTTTTCCACAGCTTTACGTCAGTGACACCCTGCTGGATGAGCTGGGTATCGAGGGCTCGAGCAGCGCGCAGCGTCGCAAGGCGGTCAATGTTGCCGTGCAACGCCTCTTGGGCATGCAGCGCAGCAGCGGTGGCTTTGGTCTGTGGAGTGATCAGAGCCCTGAGGAGCACTGGCTGAGTGTCTACGTGCTGGATTTCATGCTGCGCGCGCGCAAGTTGGGATATTCGGTGCCCGAGCAAGGGCTAGACAAAGCGCGGCAGCGGGTCGGTGCCTATCTGCGAAACCCCGATAAAATTAGCAGCTATCGGCGCGATATCGGCAGCGACGAGAAAATCGCTGTACGCAGTTATGCCGCGCAAGTGTTGGCGCGCGAAGGTCAGGCGCCACTATCGGTGATGCGCCGTCTGTTCGACCGATCCTGGGACAGCGCCTCGCCGATGTCTCTAGTGCAGTTGGGGCTTGGGTTGTATAGCGCGGGCGACAGTGTACGCGGGCGCGAGGCGATTGCGATAGCCAGCTCGAAGCTGCGCAGTGTTAACAAGCACTACAACAGTTACGGTTCTGCGGTGCGCGATTTGGCGCTCTCTAGCTTTTGGCTGCTCGAGGCCGAACAAAGTGGCTGGCAGCCTATGCTGCTGGCGCTGATCGAACGCTTAGAAGGGCGCGAATGGCTCAGTACACAAGAGCGCAATGCACTGTTCTTGCTCGGGCGGGAATTGCAGCGCCACAATGCAGATGAGATAGCCGTCGCGTTGAGCTTGGGTGAGCAGACTCAGCGTCACACGCTGCAGCAGTTGCGCCGCGGTTTCTCAGGCAGTGCGCTACATCAGGGTATGACGCTGGACAACACAGGGGAGACACCGGTCTATCTTAACATGCGTGCGCGTGGGCACAGTGCGTTAGCCCCCAAAGCTAGCGATGATGGTTTGAGTGTCGAGCGACGCTACTACGACCTCTCTGGAGAGCAAGTTGAGCTGCGAGAAGTACGCGGCGGTGAGAAGTTTATTGTCGAGCTCAGCGTATGGGCAGAGCAGCGTACCCGCCAGGCGTTGATAGTCGACTTGTTGCCGGCGGGGCTGGAGATAGAAAACCAGAACCTCGAAGACAGCTATCAGCAGGATGACCTTAAAATCAGAGGGGAATCTATCGCAGATGCACTAGAGGATGTCGACTTCGCGCATCAGGAGTATCGCGATGATAGATATGTTGCTGCAGTCAATTTGCCGGAGGGTAGGACCAAGCGGCTCTACTATGTTGTGCGAGCTGTCTCTAGCGGTACCTTTACGGTACCACCAACATTCGCCGAGGATATGTACGCACCGCAGGTACGCCACACCGGTGCCGTTAACTCGCCTATTAGTGTTCGGGCGCGCTAGCTGTAGTGAAACTGATAGGGCGTCTATTTGCCCGCCGCTGGTGGTACGTCGCCGCGCTGGTGGGTGTTCTAGTGCTAACGCTAATGGTACTGGATAGGCTTTATCCACTGCCGCAGCAGCGCTCTTTTAGTTCTGTCGTCGTTGCCGCAGATGGTGAGTTGCTGCGCGCCTTTAGCAATGCTCGGCAGGAGTGGCGCTATCCACTGGCGCTGTCACAGGTACCTGATGATTATCGAGAGATGCTGCTGGCCTACGAAGATCGCTGGTACAACTGGCATTTCGGGGTTAACCCGCTGGCGATAGTACGCGCCAGTTGGCAGA
>JBMZCU010000058.1:0-12932 GCA_049613705.1 Pseudomonadales bacterium
ATGCTGACTGTGCAGGCGCATATCCTGAGTTGGTTTGAAGGCCGTCTCGCTGGACTCAGCCTAGAGAAGCCGCTCAAAGACTCTAAGACGCGATTACAGGAATATTTGCAGAGTAAGCGCTTGGCGCTGCCTGACTATATTTTGGATAAGGTTGAAGGTGAGGCTCACGAGCAAACGTTCTATATTACTTGTACAGTGGCCGAGTTGGATAATCCGGTCAATGGTGTGGGCAGTAGCCGTCGTCAGGCTGAACAGGAGGCTGCGCGCGCGGCACTTGAGCAACTTAAACTGGGTGGGGCCAAACTGTGAGTGATGTCATTGATAACTTTTTTTCCAAGAGCGGCGAGCCCGAACAGGCACAGCACTGTGGTGTCGTAGCAATCGTAGGACGCCCCAATATGGGGAAGTCGACATTGATGAACCAGTTCCTGGGACAGAAACTGAGTATTACGTCTAAGAAGCCACAGACGACACGCCATCAGATTTTAGGTATCAAAACCCAAGATCAGCACCAGATTATTTTTGTCGATACCCCGGGGCTCCACAAAGAGCGCGATAAGGCGCTCAATCGTTACATGAACAAGGCGGCTGCTGAGGCTTTGCGGGGTGTGGACTTGGTGATCTTTATGATAGATCGCACCGCTTGGACTGATGAAGACCAAATAGTACTTGATAAGGTCAAGTATGCTGAGTGTCCTGTTATTTTAGCGATTAATAAAGTCGACCAACTGAGTGATAAGAGTGAACTGCTACCTCAGATTGAGCGTGTATCGGCGATGATGGAGTTCGATGATATCGTACCGATTTCCGCTAAGATCGGTAAGAACGTTGAGCGACTTGAAGAGCAAATTATCGGTTACTTGCCACAGAGCCCGCACTTTTATCCAGAAGATCAAATCACTGATCGCAGTGGGCGCTTCATGGTGGCTGAAATCGTTCGTGAGAAAGTGATGCGCAATGTCGGCGATGAAGTGCCCTACGGTGCGACCGTCGAGATTGAAGAGTTTATTCGCGAGGAAGAGCTGTTGACGATCAGCGCACTGATTCTCGTTGAGCGAGATGGTCAAAAGCGTATCTTGATCGGCGATAAGGGCGAGCGAATGAAGACAATTGGTCGCGATGCGCGCAAAGATATTGAAGAGCTCTACGACACGAAAGTTATGCTAAAGCTCTGGGTCAAGGTACGCCGCGGCTGGGCCGATGATGAACGCGCACTGCGCAGTCTAGGTTACGATTTCGACAAGCGTTAGCGTGGCCGTCACAGATTATCGCGCACAAAAGCAGGCAGCTTATGTGCTGCACATCCGCCCTTACCGCAATACGAGTGCCCTCGTCGATTTTTTCACGCTCGAAGAGGGAAAAGTGAGTGCTGTCTGCCAGGGCTTGCGCCGCCCGAACGCTAAAAAGCGCGGTGTGTTACAGCCTTTTGTGCCTGTGCAAATAGCTTGGCAGGGGCGCAATGAGTTGAAGACGCTCACAGCGGCCGAAAGCACAGGGCACAATGGCATTCTTACCGGCAAGGCACTGTTCTGTGCTATGTATATCAATGAATTGATACACAAACTATTACAGCCGTTTGAACCTCACCCCAAGCTGTTTGTCTACTACCAGTACTTGCTCAATGAGCTTATCAAAGGTGAGATGGAAAAGCCGCTAAGGGTCTTTGAACATCAGTTACTCAATGAATTGGGGTATGCGGTCGATTGTCGTGACCTCAACGCGCAAACACTGTATTTTTTTGACCCGAATAAATTGTCATTTCACGCGGTGTCGCATGTTGATCAGCGCAATATGGCACGCTACTTTTACGGTTGGCAAGCACAGGCGATTGTCGCTGAAGATTTTACTGACCCACAGGTACTGCGCGCAGCTAAGCGCTTTATGCGTTTACGTATTGATGCGCAATTGGACGGTCGCCAGTTGAACAGCCGGAATTTAATGATGCGCAAGCGATCTCTGCCAGTTGAAGGTGAACATGATTAAAGGCCTAGGTACCGATATCATTCAAATAGCGCGCATTGAGCGAGCCCTAGCGCGAACGCCGGCCCTCGCACAGCGTATACTCACCGAGTGTGAATTGCTCGAGTACAGTGCCAGCAACCAGCAAGCACGCTTTCTCGCTAAACGCTTTGCCGCTAAAGAAGCGTTAGTAAAAGCACTGGGCACCGGGATAGGTCACGGGGTCAGTTGGCAACACATAAGGCTTTTCAAGGATACGTTAGGCAAACCGGAGCTTGAGCTTTCTGCTGGGGCGCTCGAACGTGCGCAGCAGATGGGGGTGAGTGCGAGCTTTCTCTCTTACAGTGATGAGCGCGAGTATGTTGTTGCAACAGTCGTACTCGAGGGAAAAAGTGCTTGAGCTGTTCCGCGAGTCTGAATAATATACAAAGTTATACTAAATGACTTTTTAATCTCTTTTTGTTATAAGTATAGCTGTTATAAACCTCCGCGGTTTCAGCTGTTGCTTCACAGGTAATTACTATGTCAGATCAATACCCTACGATAGCCGACTACGTCGGAAACACCCCTCTTGTCCGGTTGCAGCGCTTGGGCCAGGAAAACGGTAATATTATCTTGTGCAAGCTTGAGGGTAATAACCCAGCGGGTTCTGTTAAAGATCGCCCAGCGCTGTTTATGATCAATGCCGCTGAAAAGCGCGGCGATATTAGCCCCGGTGATACGTTGATTGAGGCGACATCTGGTAATACCGGGATTGCACTGGCGATGGCTGCTGCGATTAAGGGTTACAACATGGTGCTGATTATGCCAGACAACATGAGTGAGGAGCGCAAGAGCTCTATGTCAGCCTACGGAGCTACTCTTGTTGAGGTATCGCAAGAACAGGGGATGGAGTATGCACGCGATCTGGCCTTAGAGATGCAAAGTGAAGGTAAAGGTGTTGTGCTTGATCAGTTTTCTAATGGTGACAACCCCAATGCTCACTATGAATCCACTGGCCCTGAAATTTGGCAGCAAACAGCGGGTAATATTACGCACTTTGTCAGTTCTATGGGGACCACAGGCACTATCATGGGCACCTCACGCTACCTCAAAGAACAGAGCGAAGAGGTGCAAATTGTTGGTCTTCAACCTGCCGATGGTGCCTCTATACCTGGCATTCGCCGCTGGCCGACAGCCTACTTGCCCTCGATTTTTGAAGAGCAGCGTGTCGATACAATTTTAGACATTGGTCAGCAGGAGGCCGAAGATACTATGCGTTTGCTCGCAGAGCGCGAGGGGATCTTCTGTGGTGTTTCTTCAGGCGGCGCTGTCGCGGGTGCACTCAATTTATCGAAGCGAGTCAAAGACGCGGTCATTGTGTGTATTATCTGCGACCGTGGTGATCGATACCTCTCAACAGGCGTGTTTTCTAAATAACACTAAGCGCGGCTGTTAAGGCCGCGCATCTCTGTCATCATCGGGTTTCTTTTGTCACGCTGCGCATTTTTGACAGGAAAAGCTCGATTAACGCACTTCTTAGGTAAATAAACACTCTTGGCGGATTGAATTCCCCCAGATAAGTGCCACATTAAGCTTACGCGCAGTACACTATTCGCCGCTGAAAGAAGGTCAGTGTAAAGTCCAAGCTCGAGCACATGTAGTGAGTCTAAGGGCATCATTCACCGTGCGAGGTGGATGCTTTCAGTGGTACGTTCAGTGTGCCTAGGTTTGAGTGCGGCAGGCCTCTTTGTTAATCTGCTGCAAGTTATCAGTACCCGCCAACAAAGGAGTGGCAGCCGGCCATGGTAAAAGTAAGAGACGATCATCCTATTCACGACGACGGTACCGTAGATATCGACCTGTGGATTGAGATGATCGGCGAAGAAGTTGCCCTAAACAATCCAGATAAACTACGTCAAGCGTGTGAAATAGCACGCGATGTCTATGAAGAGCATCGTCACACAGAAGATGACTGGAGCAGCTATGGCAATGGCTGTTTTTTGGTGGGGCTGGAAATGGCGCAAATTCTCACCGAGCTACAGCAGGATGAGAGCTCGCTCATTGCCGCTGTACTCTACCGCTGTGTCCGCGAGAAAAAATTACCGATAGCACAGGTTAAGAAGCACTTTGGTCAGCAGATTGCTACCACCATTGAAGGTGTGTTGCAGATGGCCGCCATTGGCAGTCGAACCAACCCGCGTACTGGGGATGCGGTACTTGGCAGCAATGCGCCGCAAGTAGATACCGTACGCAAAATGCTGGTCGCGATGATCGACGACGTACGTGTGGCGCTTATCAAAATTGCAGAGCGTACCTGTGCGATACGCGGGGTCAAGAACGGTGACCGCAAGAAGCGTTATCTCGTGGCCCGTGAGGTGTTTGATATTTATGCACCACTGGCACACCGCTTGGGGATTGGTCATATTAAGTGGGAGCTTGAAGACCTCTCCTTTCGCTACCTCAAGCCCAATGATTACAAGAGCATTGCACAGATGCTCGACGGTAAACGGCTAGATAGACAGGAGTACATAGATACTGTCGTCGAGACGTTACACGAGAAACTCCAGGCCCAGGGGATACAATCCGACGTTAAAGGGCGCGCCAAGCATATTTACAGCATCTGGCGTAAGATGCAGCGCAAAAATATAGAGTTTTCCCAGGTGTATGACATGCGTGCAGTACGCGTACTGGTGCCCGATGTCCGCGATTGCTATGCCACTTTGGGAATAGTGCACGGCATCTGGCGCAATATAGCACACGAGTTTGACGACTATATTGCATCGCCTAAGCCCAATGGTTATCGCTCGCTGCATACAGCCGTGTTCGGCCCGCAGGGTAAAGTATTGGAAATTCAAATCCGCACGCCGCAGATGCACGAAGAGGCCGAGTTGGGTTTTTGTGCCCATCACCTCTATAAGGGTACGGACATCAAAAGTGGCAGTGATGCCTACGAAGATAAGATTTCATGGTTGCGCCAAGTGTTGGAGTGGCATGAGGATCTCGGTGACTCTGAGGGGCTTGGCGATCTAATCCGCGCAGATGTTGTTCAGGATAGGCTTTATTTATTTACCCCAGATGGCCACGTCATTGATATGCCGACAGGGGCGACGCCTATCGACTTTGCCTACCGCGTACACACCCAAGTTGGCCACCGTTGTCGCGGAGCAAAAGTAAACGGGCGTATCGTGCCGCTCAACAAACCACTCAAGACAGGTGATCAGGTTGAAATTTTAACCACCACCCAAGAGCGGCCACGGCGCGACTGGCTAAATGCTAACTTAGGCTATGTAGTAACCTCGCGTGCTAGGGCAAGTATTGCTCACTGGTTCAAAGAGCAGGACCGCGATAAAAATGTCAAAGCTGGTCGTACTATTGTTGAGCGAGAATTCACCCGCTTGGCGATTAATGTGCGCGATGTAGATCTTGAGAAAAGCGCCTTGGAAATCAATTTCCACAGTGCTGAAGACATGTTTGCCTCGCTTGGAGCCGGTGATATTCGCCTCGCTCAAATTCTCAATGCCAGCCAGAAGCAGCTGAGTAATCAAGATACGGATGATCAACTGCCCCTAGCCTTTAGCCAGGTGATGGTGGAGAGCACAGAGCGTGATACCTCAGATGTTAGAATCCTCGGCGTCGGTAATCTGCTGACGAATATCGCCGCCTGCTGCCAGCCGGTGCCAGGCGATCGCATCGGCGGTTTTATTACCCAGGGCCGGGGTGTGTCAATCCACCGCGAGGATTGTTCTAACCTAGCGACATTACACAGCAGCGATCCAGCACGTGTCGTCCCTGTCGAATGGGGCGAGAAGGGAGAGAAGCGCTACCCTGTTGATATCGTGATCAATGCCTATGATAGATCGGGTTTACTGCGTGATGTAATGACGGTACTGGGTAATGAGAACTTTAATATTTTAGCGGCCAATACGCACACAGATCAGCAAACCAGCGTTGCCGTACTGTCCTTTACAATCGAAGTCAGTCGCCTGGAGAGCTTGGGGCGTTTGATGGATAAGATTAACCAGGTAGGTAACGTGCTCGATGTGAGGCGCAATAGGGCGCAGGGGCATTAATGAGCAAACCAGAACCATATAGCCTCGAAGACTTGGTTTACCTGATGCAGCGCCTGCGTGACCCTGAAGACGGCTGCCCGTGGGATCTCAAGCAGACATTTGCCAGCATAGTGCCTTACACTCTAGAAGAGTGTTACGAAGTCGTGGACTGCATAGAGCGCAGTGACTGGGAGCACCTTGGTGAAGAGCTTGGCGATCTCCTATTCCAAGTGGTTTTTTACGCACAGCTAGGCGCGGAGGAACAGCGTTTTGACCTCGCTGCGGTGATTGATACGCTAGTGAAAAAGTTAGTGCGTCGCCACCCACATGTGTTTCCTGATGAGCAACTGCGCAAGCGCCACCAAAGTGCGCTCAGTGAGCGCCAAATTAACGACACTTGGGCTGAAATTAAAGCCGGTGAGCGCGCACGTAAAGCTGAGCGCCAAGAGAAGAAAGCCAGCGTGTTAGATGATGTTCCCCAGGCTCTTCCAAGTATCCAGCGGGCGCAAAAACTGCAGGCGCGAGCGGCTAAGGTCGGTTTTGACTGGGGCGATCCGCTGCTGGTTTTAGACAAAATCGAAGAGGAAATTGCCGAGCTTAGAGAGGCAATAAGCTTAGGCCAGGTAGATGAAATACGTGATGAAATGGGGGATTTACTGTTTGCTCAGGTAAACTTAGCCCGCCATTTAGGCGTCAGTGCGGATGTAGCGCTGCGCTCGACGAATCAAAAATTCACCCGGCGTTTTAACCACGTAGAAGCGCAGGTGGAGGCCAGTCAAAAAAGCTGGCAGAGCTATGAGCTCAAACAGCTCGATTTGTGGTGGGACGAGGCCAAGCGCAAGGGTCTTTAAGCTGCAAGCTCTGCCTTTTTAGGAGAGAGAAATGAGTGAATTGCACAATGATTTGCGTGACGATGTACGCCTATTAGGAGAGTGCTTAGGTGAAACCGTAAAGCAGCATTTAGGCGATGCGTTCTTTGATACCCTAGAGCGTGTCAGAGCGCTCTCTAAAGCGGGGCGCGAAGGTGATCACGGTGCTCGCGAGCAGCTGCTGGCGCTTCTAAATACCTTAGATGAGCAGCAAGTGTTGCAAGTGGCGCGCGCGTTTAGTCAGTTTCTCAATCTGGCCAATATTGCAGAAGAACATCACCGGGTGCGTCGCCATAATCAGGTCTCTGATTTCGATGTTGAAAACCTAGTGTCCTACCAAGTCAATGAATTACTCGAGCAATCGCTGCCAGCTGAAGATATCCACGCAGCGCTGTGTGCTCTGGATATCGAACTTGTTCTGACAGCACACCCTACCGAGGTCAATCGACGCACCCTTATCCAGAAGTTTGATGCTGTCACTCAGTGTTTGAGTGATCGCGATAATGAATTAGAGTACCGTCAGCGCCTTGGTGAGCTGATTGCGCAAATTTGGCACACCGATGAGATACGTCAGCAGCGTCCGACTCCCGTTGAGGAGGCGAAGTGGGGATTTGCGGTGATCGAAAATTCACTCTGGCAAGCAATTCCAGCGCTGTTCAAGAAAATTGATCGCACAGTCTCTGAGCAATTGGGCGCAGGGCTTCCACTGTACAGTGCGCCAGTGCATTTTGCCTCTTGGATGGGTGGCGACAGGGACGGGAATCCTTTCGTCACTGCGCCAGTGACACAAGAGGTCGTTTTACTCTCTCGCTGGGCCGCTGCAGATTTGTACTTGCGTGATATTGAATCATTGCGTGCAGAGCTATCGATGCACAGTGCCAATACTGCTTTACGCGACGCAGTGGGAGATACATCCGAGCCTTATCGCAAGCATTTAGGTGAAGTGCGTCAGCGCTTGTTGGACACAAAGCGTGAGGTCAATCGTGCACTCGATGAACAGCGTGCGCCCGATTGGTCACACCTGATTAAGCTAGAGGAGTTACGTGATCCACTGCTTCGCTGCTATGACTCGCTTTGCGATCAGGGGATGCAAGTGATTGCTAGCGGCGCGCTAGAAGATACGATTAGGCGTGTGTCTTGTTTTGGGATTTGTCTAACCAAACTGGATATTCGGCAAAATGCAGACCGCCACCTTGAGGCAATTGCGCAATTGTGCCACTACTACGAACTCGGCGATTACGCCTCTTGGAGTGAGCAACAAAAACAGACCTTCTTACTCGGGGAACTCGCCAGCAAGCGTGCGTTCCTACCTCAGCACTGGGAGCCAAGTGAAGCCGTTGCAGAAGTTTTGGCAACCTGCACGTTAGTGGCTAATACCCCAGCGGCATCTCTGGGCAGCTATGTTATTTCGATGGCAACAAGCCCGAGCGATGTACTCGCCGTTGCACTTTTATTGCAGGCGTGTGGTTTACAGCGCTCGATGCGCATAGCACCCTTGTTCGAAACGCTCGATGACCTCGAAGGTGGTGCGGCGTGTATCGATGCTCTACTGGCACTGCCTTGGTATCAAGCGTACTGTGCAGGGCACCAGGAAGTCATGATAGGTTATTCTGACTCGTCTAAAGATGCAGGGCAGCTGTCGGCAGTCTGGGGACAGTACAAAGCGCAGAAGTCTTTGAGTGAAGTATGCCACGCTAGATCGGTTAAGTTGCGCCTCTTTCACGGTCGTGGTGGCACGGTGAGCCGGGGCGGTGGGCCGAGCCATACTGCTATCATGGCTCAGCCTCCAGGTTCTGTAGCGGGTAGTTTGCGGGTCACCGAGCAGGGAGAGGTAATTCGCTATAAGTACGGTATTCCAAACATTGCTCTGCGCAGTTTAGAGCTTTATATCGGCGCGGTATTGCGCGCTACGTTGGCGCCGCAAGCTGCACCAGAGGCCGCTTGGTGTGCGCAAATGGAGCGCATGTCGCAGCAGGCCGTGGCGGCCTACCGCAGTGTGATACGTGATAACCCTGAGTTCGTGAGCTATTTTCGCACGGTAACCCCTGAGCGCGAACTGGCAAAGCTACCGTTGGGGTCGCGACCTGCAAAGCGCAACACCGATGGTGGAATAGAGAGTTTACGTGCGATTCCCTGGATTTTTGCCTGGACACAAATGCGAATGATGCTGCCGGCCTGGCTTGGCGCTGGGGAAACACTTAGTGATGCACTAGCCAACCAAGAGGAGCGCGCGCTGATCGATCAAATGTATCGCCAGTGGCCATTCTTCACTAGTTATGTCGACATGTTGGAAATGGTGATTGCCAAGAGTGATGCTCAAATTGCGCAGCACTACGCATCGAGATTGAGTGATGGTCAGTACCGCGAACTCAATGAAGCATTGCAAGAAAAGTTAGCGCAAGTGACCGCGACGGTATTGTCTCTAAAAGGCAGTGCTGAGCTGCTACAGGGCAACCCCGTGATTGCGCAGTCCATTCAAGTGCGAAACCCCTACCTCGATCCGCTGCACTATCTTCAGGCAGAGCTTTTGCACCGAGATCGCCACAGTCCGACTCAGGCACTAGAGCGGGCGCTCATGGTGAGCATGGCAGGTATTTCCAGTGGCATGCGCAACACCGGCTAATACGCCTGGGGACAAAAAGTTAGATATTTTCGCCCTAGGGGTTGAGTATCACTATCCTTTAGATTAATCTCGACCGCTTTGCAGGGCTATGTTTATCGCCCTGTAGGGCAGAATTTATCTCGCTTTGCAGTGTATTTGGGCAATTGAAAATCCCGCGCTGTTTTAAGCTTGGCCCCAGTCTGAGTTGCTACTATGGTCCTATGGCCATTTATTGATGCTCGAGTATGGTATTTGTAATTTATGAGTGCGAGCACAGGCTGGCCGCAACGGTTTTTTTAAGTTAATCACAGGAGCAATCCTCAATGCGTATTATTCTTCTCGGTGCACCGGGCGCCGGTAAAGGCACACAGGCACAGTACATCACAGAAAAGTATGAGATTCCTCAAATCTCAACGGGTGATATGTTGCGTGCAGCAGTTAAAGCGGGTACTCCGATTGGACTGCAAGCCAAGGCCGTTATGGATGCCGGTAAATTGGTGTCAGACGAGATTATTATTAATGTTGTTAAAGAGCGCATCGCGCAGGAAGACTGTGTAAACGGTTTCTTACTCGATGGCTTTCCACGCACGATTCCACAAGCCGATGCACTTAAAGATGCCGGCGTTGAAATCGACGCTGTTGTCGAAATTGACGTTGCTGATGAAGAGATCATCAAGCGCATGAGCGGGCGTAGAATGCACCCTGCATCCGGACGTACGTATCACGTTGTTTTCAACCCGCCTAAAGTTGAAGGGATCGATGATGAGACAGGCGAGCCTTTGGTTCAGCGTGAAGATGATCATGAAGATACTGTGCGCAAGCGTCTAGATGTGTACCACGATCAAACAGCACCGCTGATTGGCTACTATAAAGAGTGGTTGGCGCGTGATGCACAAGAGGCTCCAGCCTACGTTTACGTAGCCGGTGTAGGCTCTGTAGAAGACATCAAAGCGAAAGTATTTAATGGCCTAGCTGATCATTAATCTCTATACTTCAAGCGTATGAAAAAGCCGCCTAGAGCGGCTTTTTTTGTGACAGGAAAAAGATTCAGCAGGCAGAGGGTTATGGCTGGTAAGCAAAAAATAGCAATTGTACTGGTTAATCTCGGCACGCCATCTGCGGCAGATGCAGGGGCTGTTAGGGCGTTTTTAAAGCCGTTCTTAAGTGATGCGCGAGTGATTGAAGGGCGATGCTTGAGGCGCTGGCTGTGGCTGGCGGTTCTTAATTTTATCGTGTTGCGGGTGAGGCCTGCAAAAGTGGCGAAGTTGTATGCCTCGATTTGGCAGCAGGGCTCGCCAATGCGACGTATTCTCGATGCACAGGTGGTTGCGTTGCAAGAGGCGCTCGAGCAGGAGAGTAATGTGCAGGTTTTCTCTGCCATGACGTACGGCGATGACAGCCTTGATACACGTTTGAACACTTTGAGGCGCGACGGCTTTGAGAGGGTGTTGATCGTACCGATGTTTCCACAGTATTCGGCAACGTCGACAGCTCCTGTTTACGATGTTGTAGCTAAACATCAGCTGGCGAGTCGAGATGTGTTGGATGTGCGTATCTTAAAGTCTTACTACAGTGATCCCGGGTTTATCGATGCACTTGCAATCAGCGTGCGTGAGCACTGGCAGCGCGAGGGTAAAGGGCAAAAACTCTTGTTGTCCTATCACGGTATTCCGCAGCAGTATGCCGATGAGGGGGATCCTTACCCGCAGCAGTGCCTAGCGACAACAGCGGCGCTGCGCAAAGCGCTAGGCGAAGAAGATGAGCATTTCTATGTGAGCTGTTTTCAGTCGCGCTTTGGACCCACGCAGTGGGTTAAGCCCTATACTGACGAGACGCTTGAGTCACTTGCAAAAGATGGGGTTACGTCGATCGATGTTATTTGCCCCGCGTTCTCAGCAGATTGTCTGGAGACGCTTGAAGAGATGGCGGTAGCTAATAAAGAGCTGTTTATCGAAGCCGGTGGTCAGGCTTATCGCTATATTCCCGCACTGAATGACAGTGCGTACTTTATTGAGGCGCTGGCAAACCTTGTGCGTCGTCAAGCCAGTGATTGGCTGGGAGATTAATGTGAAATTAGACAGTATTTTCGGTTTTCACGCCGTAGAGACACTTTTGAAGAATGACGCGGGGCGTGCGCGCAAATTAATGCTGATTGCAGAGCGCAAGGATCAACGTATCGCTCGCGTGCTCGAGATGGCTCAAGCGTTGGGTATCGCGGTGGAAAAGTGCAATCGTAAGGCGTTGGACGACTTGACTCAACGAGCGAAGCACCAAGGGGTTGCCCTGCTATGCGAACCGGTTAAAGCGCGCGATGAGAGCTATCTGGATGCACTGCTAGATAACCTGGAGGGCAATCCATTCCTGCTGGTGCTGGACGGCGTCACAGATCCTCACAATTTGGGGGCCTGTATTCGCAGTGCAGATGCCGCCGGTGTGCATGCGGTGATCGCTCCAAAAGATAAGTCAGCGCCGCTCAATGCCACTGTTGCTAAAGTAGCCTGCGGTGCCGCGGATGTGGTGCCTTATGTCCAAGTGACGAACCTGACCCGTACCTTGCAACAGCTACAGCAGCGCGGTGTTTGGATCGCGGGTACGGCGGGAGAGGCCGAGCAACTCGCTTTTGATGCGGATTTGACAGGCCCACTGGCGATTGTGATGGGGGCAGAAGGCGAGGGGATGCGCCGTTTAACCCGTGAAAATTGTGATTTCTTATTAAAGTTACCCATGGCGGGCGAAGTGAGTAGCTTGAATGTCTCGGTTGCGACAGGTATCTGTTTGTTTGAGGCTGTGCGTCAACGCAGTCTTTGATCATCAGGCATAAAAAAACCCGCTACGTGCGGGTTTTTTTATGGGTAGTGCACTTAGAGCTGTACACCTAACTTGCGCAGAGTGTCCATCGTTAATTGGCCAGAAGCCATGTTGTTTGCTTTCTGGTAACGATTAACTGCAGCCATTGTTTCGATGCCTAGAACACCATCGATAGGGCCTGGGTTGTAACCTGCGGTGCGCAGTGCGCCCTGCAGACGTTGAATCACGCCCGCTGTCGTGTTGGTTTCACACAAAATCGAACGCCACTCTAATTTTTCATCGCTGACGCGTACGCGCTTAGTGATTGTTTCGCTCTTTCCGGGGATCTCGATCGTGCGCTGAGCAGCCGGTTGAGTGACTTTCTTCACTTTAACATTTGTGTAAGTTGCCGGGATAGCAACACTGCGAGTTGTGGCTGGAGTGTCGATCACACGGCGAGTAATCGTCTTAGTCTTGGCAGGAATCTGCACTGAGCGAACGCTCGCTGGAGTATCTACAACACGCTTTGTGACAGTGCGGTACTGAGCGGGAATCTCTACTAAGCACATGATTTCACCGGTGGCAGAATCAATCTTTTGAATAGGGCCGCGGCCTTTTTTCCACTCAGTGCGCGCAGGTGCTACCAATACGCGCTCAGTGACTGTTTTATAAGTGGCGGGGACT
>JBMZCU010000059.1:0-12929 GCA_049613705.1 Pseudomonadales bacterium
GAGCAAAGTGAGCACAAGCCTTAACAAGATGGAGAGCAGTGCAGTGGCAAGATGGAAAATCGGCCGCAAATCTATCGTAAAACTCACAGCCAAGGGGCCTCGACTGACACTGAATAAGCCAAATGTTAGCGCTTACAAGATTGCGCTAACTTAGGCATATTGCAGTGCTAAATTCACCGGTTCATATTGGGATTACTACATGGATAGATCACACTGAAGTGCAGCGATGCGCGCCGCACTATGCTGGAGATCGGCAAAGTGCTGCTCCATCACATCTTCGATGCTGCGGTTGGCATCGTCCCACACTAAATTAATCGCCCCTATCGCCCGCCCTTTAGACACGAGTGCGATAGCGATGGCCAGCGACGGGTTGCTCTCGGGCAGCAACTGCGGAATGTAATCCTCGCGAAAGCGCAAACTATAGCCGCGCTCGCAGCACAGTGACATTTCTTCCTGCCAGCGCTTGGTAAAGAGAAAGTAACGCTCGGCAATATCGCCGAAGTGGGTAATACGGTTGAGTGCAGCGTCTATTTGAGGGCGCTCGCAGTTTAGTAAATAGGCGCGTCCCAGCGCCGTCATCACCAGTGACGGCTGATAGCCTGCGACGTACAAGTTCACTCCGCGATTGGCCAAACTGCGCGTAGAATCCGCTATGTACAATTGATGTTGTGGATTTAGCAGCGCTAAATCGACAGCGCAGCCGGTACGCTCAGCCAGTGCCAGCAGTTCATCGCGCGCCGCAGTCGCCAGGAGCTCAGCAGCGTCGCGCTCCGCCTGGCCGCTGACACCCAGCCACAGGTAGCGCTTGTCGTTGAGCCGCTTGCGCACCCAGCCACGGCTAACCAGCGTCGCCGTGACTCGCAGCAGCGCCTGTTTAGACAATCCGGTCTGCTCAATTAATTCCGCCAGGTTGAGTTGGCGGTATTTCTGTAAGCACTCAGCGACCGCTAGCCCCTTGTTAAAAGTGTGGTTGAGTTCAGTCATGTGTTGATAATTAGTCCGCATTACGGACTTTCAATTTTAATCCACTATTTGCTGCATTATATAATTCCCCTTTCAGAACCGACAGAGGAAGGCAGCGTGGCAAAGAATATTTTATTTATCATGTGCGATCAGCTCAGATACGATTACCTGAGCTGTTACGGTCACCCACACCTGCACACTCCCAATATAGACGCGCTGGCGGCGCGCGGCGTCAAGTTTGAAAACGCCTACGTACAGTCTCCTATCTGCGGTCCCTCTCGTATGAGCTTTTACACCGGGCGCTACGTGCGCTCGCACGGTTCGACTTGGAACGGCGTGCCCTTGCGCATCGGCGAACCGACACTGGGCGCACAGCTGCGCGAGATAGGGGTGCGCAACGTACTGCTCGGCAAAACCCACATGCGCGCAGACCTACACGGCATGCAGCAGCTGGGAATGGATCCAAACTCTGAAATTGGGATCTTTAACGCGCAGTGCGGCTTCGAGGTATTCGAGCGCGATGACGGTTTACATCCGGATGGCAACTACGGCGGCCCGAGTCCGCGCTACAATACCTATCTCAACGAAAACGGCTTTGACGGCGACAACCCCTGGCAGTCCTGGGCCAACTCGGCCGATGGGGAGAACGGTGAGCTACTCTCAGGCTGGCTAATGGAGAATGTCGACAAGCCCGCGCGCATCCCCGAGCACTATTCCGAGACACCTTATCTGACGCGACGCGCGATGGAGTTTATGGATAGTGCGGGCGAGCAGCCCTGGTGCCTGCATCTCTCCTACATCAAGCCGCACTGGCCCTACATGGCCCCTGCGCCCTATCACAATATGTACAACAGAGATCACATAGTGCCGGTCAATCGCAGTGACGAAGAGCGCGAAAACACCCACCCACTGCACCGCGCCTACATGGATCACTTCGTCTCTGAGACCTTTAATCGCGATGAAAGTCATCCCCCCTTACATGGGACTGATCAAACAGATCGACGATCAAATGGGCATCCTCTTCAACTACTTGGAAGAGAAGGGGCTGGCCAAGGACACTATGATCGTCTTTACCGCCGATCACGGAGATTATCTGGGCGATCACTGGCTGGGCGAAAAAGAACTGTTCCACGAGCCCTCAGTTAAAGTGCCGCTGATCATCTACAACCCAGATGCCTCTGCAGACGTGACACGCGGCAGCAGCAACAGCCAATTGGTGGAGTCTATCGATTTGGCCCCCACTTTTGTCGAGTACATGGGCGGCGCGCCCAAGTATCAAATGTTCGAAGGTAAATCCCTGCTGGGGTTACTTGGCGGCGATACCACACCACTGCGCGAGTACGCCTTTTCCGAGTACGATTACGCCATGCGCGGTGCCAGTGAAGCACTCCAGGTGCGCGCCGACGACGCGCGCATGGTGATGGTGCGCGACAATCGCTACAAATACACTTACGTGCAAAACATGCCGCCTATGCTATTCGATTTGGAGACAGACCCGCAGGAGCTGCACGATATTGCGGCTGCCCCCGAGCAAATTGCCACTTGCCAGCGCTTTGAAGGTGCACTTTTGCAGTGGTCACTCAAACACCACAACAAGATCACCACAAATGACGCCAGCGTCGAGGAGCATCGAGGTCGCGAAGTCGAAGCGGGCATTCTGATCGGCTACTGGGATGAGGACGATCATCGCCGCGCACTGGAAAAGGGGAGAGACCTGTAAGACGGAACAAGATCGCGAGTATCAAGATCCACAGTTGTCGCACTGGCGAGTGCGGCAACTCTCCCTTACAATCTCCCACATGCCGACACCCAATCTACTACCGCATCAGTTTCAACAGCACAGCCTCTCGCTGATCAACAGCTTGCTGCCGCTAAGCGATGCCGTTTTCTTTCTGCTCGAACCAAATATGCAACACAGCGCTGCCGTGATATTTAAAGGCGAGCAAGTGATGGAAAGCCAGTACACTAAAGGGTTTGCGCACATGGATCCACTGCACCCCGAGCGCTTTCGCGACAGCGAGGCTCGCGTGGTCACGCTGGACTCTCAGATCGCCCCACACTTACTGAAGCAGAGCCGCTACTACCAAGAGTTTATGCAGGTGCATCAGCACCGCTACGTCGCAGATATGTTCTTCCGTCGTGAGGGGCAAATTGTCGCGGTACTCAGTGCATTGCGCGCAGAGCCAATGGGTGACTTTGATAGCACCGAGCTAGCGCTGCTCGATAAAGTACAGCCCTTTATCGAGTACAGCCTCAATACCGTCTATTTGCCACAGCGCCAGTATCAGCGCAGCGGATTCGTCACCCGTTATCAACTCACCGACCGCGAGCTAGATGTACTGGAGTTACTACTGCGCGGCGCTCAAAATAAAGAAATCGCCAAACACCTCGGCATCAGCTTGGCAACCGTAAAAACTCACATCCAGCACCTCTTCGCCAAAACGCAGTCTAGCAACCGCAGCGAGCTAATTGGCCGAGCGCTGCAACAGCTTTAGCACGCTAAAGACTCCCTCGCACGCTAAGGCCTAATAGGCAGCCAGGCGGGTCAACCGTTCATCTCATCCTTTTGACGGATGCCGCACAACCCTCGCCCTCGCCATACTGAAGCCCTCTTTCAGCTCGAGGAATCGCTATGCACGATGAAACACAGCGCCTACTATCCCGGCGCCACAAAGTGATGGGGCCACACACGCCCTTGTTTTACGACGAACCGCTCCACCTAGTGCGCGGCGAAGGCGTTTGGCTCTTTGACAATCAGGGCAAGCGCTACCTGGACGTCTACAACAACGTCCCGCACGTGGGACACTGCAATCCGCGGGTTGTCGAGGCACTGCAGCGTCAGGCCAGCACCCTCAACGTACATACTCGCTATCTGCACGAGAACATCCTCGACTATCTCGAGCGCTTGTGCGCCACCTTCGCGCCCTCGCTCGATCGCGCCATGCTCACCTGCACCGGCAGCGAGGCCAATGAATTGGCACTGCGTATGGCGCGCAAATTTACCGGCGGACAGGGCATTATCGTCACCAGCGACGCCTACCACGGCAACACTGAGGCAGTGGCAGAACTGGGCACTGGCTTTATGCCCGAGGCGCGCACCACCAAACGGGTCAAGTCTTTCGCTTTTCCCGACAGCTACCGCGGGCTTGAAGGCGTACCCCAAGCGCAACTAGGCGATGCCTACCTAGCGCAAGTCGCTGCGGCAATCGAAGCATTTGAACGTGAGGGCACACCCTTTGCGGGCATGCTGATTTGTCCGGATTTCGCCAATGAAGGGCTGCTTAATGTACCTGAGGGCTTCCTCGAGCGCGCCGCCGAGCTAGTTCACCGAGCCAGCGGTGTAGTGATCTGCGATGAAGTGCAGGCGGGGTTCGGACGCACTGGCCACCACATGTGGGCCCACCAGCACTACAACTTCGTGCCCGATATCGTCACCTTAGGCAAGCCCATGGGCAACGGCCACCCGCTGGCGGGGGTGGTGGCCCGCGCCGATATTATCGAGCCATTCAGCCGCGATGCGATGTACTTCAATACTTTTGGCGGTACCCCTGTTTCCTGTGCTGTCGGAATGGCAGTGCTCGATGCACTCGCACAGGATCAATTGCTGGAAAACGCGATCCACACCGGTAGCTACATCGCTCAAGGGCTGCGCAAATTACAGCTGGCGTTTCCAATCATTGGCGAAGTGCGCGAGCGCGGCTTGTTTTTTGCCGTCGAAATTGTGCGTGATCCTCACACCAAAGCACACGCCGGTGACGAGGCGCGTAAAATCGTCAACGCCATGCGCCAGCACGGGGTACTTATCAGTGCCATCGGCGAGCAGCGCTCCGTACTGAAATTGCGCCCTCCGATGCCGTTTTATCGCGAGCATGCCGACCTATTACTCTCGACTTTGCAAGACGTACTCAGCCAGGTCAGCAACCAGAGGGAAGGGTTGCGAAATGACTGATTTCTACCAGCTGTCTTCGCAACAGCAAGTACTTCGTCTCACTGCTCTGGCGCACAACGCACTCCAAGAGTGGGCCATTGAAGCGCGTAGTATTACACTCATAAAATACCGCGAAAATGCCGTGTTCAAAGTCACAACTGAGCACAGCCGCTTCGCACTGCGCATACACCGCCCGGGTTATCACCACAGCAGAGCACTGCGCTCTGAACTACTTTGGCTAGATGCGCTAGCCGAGGCGGGTATCCCCGTACCTCAAGTCATTCCCACATCTGGTGGCGAACTCTGTATACGCGCCGAGGCCCCGGGCGTGCCTGAGCCCAGAGATGTTGACCTCTTCGCCTGGATAGAGGGCGATATGCTGAGTATCAACGCGCATACCAGTAGCGCACAACTGACTGACACTTACCGCAAAATCGGTGAAATTGCCGCCCAGCTGCACAACCAATCGAGCGCTTGGTCGCCTCCCGCAACATTTTTCCGCCACGCCTGGGACAGTGAAGGGCTGGTCGGTGAAGCCCCTTTCTGGGGGCGTTTTTGGGAGCACCCTGCGCTTAGCCAGTCACAGCGTCAACTCCTGCTAAACGCGCGCGAGAAAGTTGCTCAAACTCTGGCAACACTGGATAAGAGCGCGCGCCACTACAGCTTAATTCACGCTGACTTTGTGCCGGAAAACTTGATGCAAGATGGCGCGGCCGTGCGCCTAATCGACTTCGACGACGCCGGCTTTGGCTGGCATATGTTCGAATTAGCCACCGCACTGTTCTTCCATATTCGCACCCCCAGCTACAGAGATATCAGCAGCGCCCTGTTTGCCGGATACCGCAGCTACAGGGCTCTGAGCGCTGAAGATGAAAAGCTATTGGACACCTTTCTCGCTGCGCGGGGGTTCACCTACCTAGGCTGGCTAATGGATAGAGCTGAGACAGAAACAGCGCGACACAACACACAGTCCCACATCGACATCGCCTGCTATCAAGCGCAAAAGCTGTTGGCAGAAGATAAATGACCTCTATCAACCCTTTGGTTGATTAACCCAAAGCGCGATAAAGCATTCAATAGGTGAGATAGATAAACACGGTCTTTTAGAGCGAGGAAATATCAATGTCAAAGCAATACACGCTTACCATCAACGGCGAAGCTTCTGGCGGTGACGCCGGAGAATTCGCCGTCATCAACCCAGCAACAGAGCACATTTTTGCTCACGCCCCCCTGGCGAGTGAGCAGCAATTAGATGCAGCAGTCGCAAGCGCTAAAACTGCTTTTATCGATTGGCAGCACAGCAGCGACCAACAACGCCAAAAACTGATAGCGGATATCGCCACGACGTTGGAGCAACACGCTCGAGAACTTGCTGAAATTATCGTCGCCGAGCAGGGAAAGCCTCTGGCACTCGCCGAGGTGGAGGTTCAGGGTGCTATCGCCTGGACACGCTATCACTCTGCACTGGAAATACCTGTCGAAATTATTGAGGACAGCGAGCACAAACGTATCGAATGCCATCGTAAACCTCTGGGCGTTGTCGCCTCGATCACGCCGTGGAACTGGCCGCTCATGATTGCGATCTGGCACATTATTCCCGCGTTGCGCAGCGGTAATACCGTCATCTGCAAACCCTCGAATTTAACCCCGATCAACACCCTTCGCTTGGTCGAACTGATGAATCAAATATTGCCTCCCGGTGTCGTCAATGTCGTCACCGGTGAGGCACAGATGGGCGCTGCTATCTCGACACACCCCGATATCCAAAAAATTGTTTTTACTGGATCGACGGCCACAGGCCAGCACATCATGCAAAGTGCGGCATCAAATCTTAAGCGCCTGACGCTCGAACTAGGAGGTAATGATGCAGCGATCGTTCTCCCGGATTGCAATATCGAGGCCATCGGCGAGGGGCTCTTCCAGACAGCCTTTCTCAACATGGGACAAACATGTGCCTGCATCAAGCGCTTATATGTACATCGCAGCCAGTACGCTGAAGTGTGCAACACACTGGTTGAGCTGGCAGCACAGCAAGTCCTTGGCGATGGTATGCACAGCGGTGTCACCTTTGGCCCGGTGCAAAACGCAGCACAGCGCGACAAAGTCGACACCTTAGTGCAGCAAGCACGTCACGAGGGCGCCGATATTCTCTGCGGCGGCACCGTGCCACAAGGCCACGGCTTTTTCTATCCACCGACAATTGTGGCCAATATAAGCAACGCGAGCCCACTGGTCGATCAAGAACAATTTGGGCCCGCACTGCCTGTGATCGTCTACGACACCGTCGAAGAGGCGATAGCCTTGGCAAATGATTCAACAGTGGGCCTAGGCGGCTCGGTGTGGTCGAGTGATACAGCCCGGGCCGCCGAGGTTGCAGAGCAACTCGTCTGCGGCACGGTGTGGATTAATGGCCACGCTGAAGTGTTACCTCACGCACCGTTTGGCGGCTGCAAGATGTCCGGCTTTGGCGTTGAGTTTGGCTTGGAAGGCCTCTTGGAATATACCCGTGCTCAGGTAATTAACACCAATAAGTGAACAAGCGGTCTCGGCTCTATCAACCACCTGGTTGATAGAGCTAGGCGAGGTTATCCACTGTAATAATCTGACACCAGCAGTGAGGGGCACCCTTATGTTACCGACAATTAAGCGCATCTTGTATGCCTCAGACTTAGGCCAACACAGTCGGCCGGCATTTCGGCATACCGTTAATGAAGCTCTCGTTCACGGTGCACACATCATTTTTGTTCACGCAATCGAGCCCCTGCACGATTTAACGGATGACTACATCAAGGATTATGTCCCCACGCAGCCCGGGGTTAAACACAGCGAGCAGTTACTGGATACGCAAAAGCTGCGTATTCAACACAGAATTGAGTCGTTCCTACAGCAGGAGCTCAGTAATACCGGGGCACTGCAACAACCGATAGAGATAAAAATTGCTATTGGGCGCCCTTACAAAGCCATCGTCGCGACCGCAGAACGCGAACAAGTCGACTTGATCGTGATGGGTGATCGAGAAAGCAACAGCCTTTCTCGGCTATTTCTCGGCTCTACCGCACAAAAAGTTATCCACCAAAGCACAGTGCCCGTCACGATTATCCCGCTGGCAAAGGGCAGCTAATTACCCCGTCTACAACCACGATACGAAGAGAACTCTATGAAAAAAATAATAAAACTACTATCCGTTGCCGCACTGATCGGTGCCCCTCTCGCCCCTCTTACTACACTGGCCGCAGACTACCCTAACCGTCCAGTCAAGTTTGTTGTTCCCTGGCCACCTGGCGACTTGGAAGATGTCCTAACCCGCTTAATCGCCGAGCAGATGGCCGCCGATACAGGTAAGCCTGCAAGCGTGGTCAACAAGCCCGGTGGCGGCGGTGTTATCGGGGCTGCCGATGTTGCGCGAGCACCGGCCAACGGCCTGACGATAGGATCATTTGTCGCCGATATCGTTACCACACATTTACACGCTGGCAATGCCCCCTACCAGCGCGACTCTTTTGAACCTGTCGGCATTTTCCTCGACTACCCGTTTGTCTTGGCCGCGCGCGCCGACGCGCCCTACAATAATATCGCCGAGCTCGCGGCGCACTCAAAAGGCAACCCTGTCGCACTGGGCCACTTTGGCTATCAGGCACTGCCCACCGCTATTACCTTTAAAGCGGCCGCCCAGGAAAAAATAACCTTTTCCTCCGATGCCGCTTTTGACTCTCTAGATTGTTCGACCCTCGCCAACGGCGATGCAGACGTTATCAATACCACCACTCAGCTGATTCTCGCCTGTCTTAAGTCCGGCGAGGCGAAACTGATTGCTGCCATTACCAAAGACAGGATTAGCATCGCACCGCAAACACCGACACTCTACGAGCAGACTGGCATCGCACAAACCACCTGGAATGGACTGTTCGTCAAGCGCGGCACAGCACCCGGCATCAAATCACGCATTGCGCAAATCGCGCAAAAGACAATGCAGTCACAGCGCGCCATCGATATCAGTAAAACGACAGGTGCCGGTGTATTTTGGATCGGCGGCGAGGAAGCCAAAGCACTGGTCGAACGAGATTACGCAGCCTCTGCTAAGCTCCTCGACTTCATGAAAGAGTAATTTACAACAGCAGTTGCGGCGCTTTCGCCGCAACTGAACCCCATTCTTTTATGGAGCAACCTCATGACTAACCCAGTCTCCTCAACCACATCTGCCGATCAACCTAGTGACATTAACATTAAGCACCACAGTTACGGCATTTACTGGATACTCTTTGCCCTGTGTCTAACACTGCTGGCTCTGACTCCAAGTCAAGCGCCTTGGATAACAACATCGCGCGGGTGGTTTATTCAACCGATGTTCGGCTCGACGCTGGGTATCACAATTATCGCCCTATTCAGTGCAGTACGTGTTATTCAATCGATTAAAGCGGGCTATCTAGCGCATTTTCGACTCATTGAAGCGCTCGTAGAAGCCGTCAGTGCATATCGCACAGCTATTTTCTCAGCACTGCTGTTCTACCTCTACGTGCAGTCATTACCGGTCATTGGCTTCGTGCTCGCATCACTCGTCTTTGTCATCACCTTGCTGTGGCTGAGCAGGCTACTCAACCGCACTTGGCTACTTGCCTGCTTATTCACGTTAATCGCCATGGTGCTGATCTTTCGCGTCGCCGTTAGCCTGTGGTTACCCGATGTCTGGCTGTACAGTTTTCTCCCTGCGCAGCTCAGCAATTTTGCCAACCAATACCTCTAATCCTCTGGACTCCCTGTATGGAAGCACTACTGTTAGGCCTCAATGAAGTTACCCAATTCAACGTACTAACTGCAATCGTCATAGGTGCCCTCATCGGCGTTACTATTGGCTCAATACCGGGCCTAGAACCGGCGGGGGTGATTGCAATTTTACTGCCACTGAGCTTTACGATGGAGCCCTTGGCGGGCGTATCTCTGCTGCTCGGTGTCTACGGGGGCGCTTGGTACGGTGGCGCTATCCCGGCTATTCTAATGAATACCCCAGGCACACCTGTGGCCGTGCTGACAACCTACGACGGCTATCCCATGGCACAGCGAGGCGAAGGTAAAAAGGCACTTTCCATTGCCTACACCTCTTCATTTGTCGGCGGGATCATCAGCGTCTGCTCACTGGTATTACTCGCGCCAACCCTCTCACAGATCGCCACGTTGTTTGGCTCAGCTGAATTTGCAATGCTGGCCGCTCTTGGCATGATCTTTGTCGTCTTAGCGCACCGTAAACACGTTGTAGAAGCCGCGATGATGCTAGGGCTTGGCATTTTTCTCGGCACCATAGGTATCGACCGCTCCTTCAGCACCCAAGTCTTTACATTCCAACAGGAGTGGCTGCTCAACGGTGTACCACTCGTACCGGCTGTCATCGGTTTATTTGCCATGTCGCAGGCTTTTGTACTGCTATCAAAAAAGGGAGGGGACTCACAAGTCACTAAGCTCAGTGGTAGCGGGTTCTTCAGCGGCGCCATAGAACTATTAAGGCACAAAGTGACTGTGGCGCGCTCGGCTGCTCTAGGTGTCATTATGGGGCTACTGCCTGGAGTCGGCGAATTCGGCTCACAGTTTTTTTCCTATACCTTAGCGCAGAAATTCTCAAAGCATCCTGAAAATTTTGGCAGTGGTGAACCTGCCGGCTTAATTGCCTCAGAAACTTCCAACAACGCTGTCACTGCCTCTGTGATGATCCCTCTACTGGCCTTTGGTATTCCTGCCGATGCTTTAATGGCGATGCTCTTAGCTGTGTTTATGATCCACAACTACACCCCGGGGCCAACACTGTTTACTGAGCGCCCCGAGTTTATCTCAGGTCTCTACTGGTCACTGCTGATCATGAACATAGTTGTATTTGCCTACCTGAGTATCGCGACTAAGTGGATTGTCAATCTGACCCGTGTACGCGGTCGTTTCATCGGGGCCTTCATCCTAGTGCTCGGCTTCATAGGAAGTTACAGTCAAAACTATCAGTTTAGTGATGCCCTAATTGCGCTTGGCTTTGCCATCTTTGGCTTCATTCTCAGACGCAATGAGATTCCCGCAGTACCGATTATTCTCGGCCTCGTGCTCGGCCCTGTTTTCCTGAGCCGCTTTAAGCAGGCGATGGGAGTGTCCGGGGGGGATTTATCAATTTTTATCGATCGCCCCATTTCGCTAACCCTGTTAGCCATTATCGTGATATCAATAGTTGTATATTTGGCGAGTTTACTCAGAAAGGCGGCTTAGTCGCATCGGGTTAACACCCTAGATCCTCACGCGTCTATCACATGAGTGGCCGTTTATAGGTGAGCAATATGACACAAATCCACTGTGAGGCCAAAAACCTCTACAGCTTTCAAGACGAGTGCCTCAAGCTTTTAATGGGGGCACTCAATATTCGCAAGGCAGCCGCGTATTTAGTGGACAACCAGGGGAATTCCCTGTGCTTCAAAAGGCATCAGCTCAATGCCCTCATGCACCGTCAATACCTAGACCAGTATCAACAGCACGACCCACTCCACCCAAATAACCTGAGCGACAACAAAGTGTGTGTCGCCAGCCTCAACGATGTAGTCAGTTTAGGCGAACGTACTAGCCACCCCTATTACACTGAGTTCATCAAGCCCTGGAAGATTCAAAACACCGTGGAGCTCTATCTACACGCCAACGACAGTATCATCGCAGGTTTTTCAATGTTCATCGACGACAGCGAAACCGACTTACTAACCGCAGATATGAGTAGGTTAAAGTATTTGCACGACTTCATGCAGTTCTCTCTCGAGCTGTGTTTAAACTCGCCACAGCAGAAAAATTTTGATGCACTTTGCGCCGGTTATCAACTGACTGCAAGAGAGCGAATGGTTGTCGAGCAAGTGTTGCAGGGATTTACAAATAAAAATATCTCAAACAATTTACACTGCACCGTGGCTACAATAAAAACCCATCTACAGCACGTGTTTGGCAAGCTGGGAGTCAATAGTAAGGCTGAGGTCGCCTCGCTGATGTACCAAAGAAAAGCATGGCGCTAGCCCCGCTGAAACGCTCTAGTTCAGTGGGGCCAGCAGCATCGATTACGGCAATAAGCTGTGCAGCTGATGCCAGCACTTACCCGCGCTCACCCACAGCGGATTTAAGCGCTGCGAAGCCATAATTTTCGGATGCTTAATGGCGGCTAGCACCTCGTACTCACCCTTCTCACCCAGTATCTGCTGCCTGAGTGCACGCGCAACGAGGTGGGAGGGCCCCAAACCAAAACCGGCGTACGCCTGCGCGTAGTAAATATTATCAGTGCCAGGTAGCATGCCCACTTGGGGAAATAAATTTGCACCGATGGCCATCTTACCGCTCCAACTATACTCAATCTCTACGTCAGCAAGCTGGGGAAAGACCTTACGCAAGTTGCGCCTCAAGTGTGCAGCGAGATCACCAGGTAAGTATTCGAGGTAATGTGTTGCCCCTCCAAAGAGTAACCGGTTATCCGCACTGATACGGTAGTAATCGATAACAGGACGATTATCACAAACAGCAGCGCCACCTGGCAAAATTTCACGGATCAGTGATTCAGGCAGTGCCTTAGTGGCGATGCTAAAAGCATTAGTCGTCACAAAATGACGCTGTAGATAGCTGTCCAAACCTTCTAAATAAGCATTGCACGCATACACCAGTTTATCGGCGCGCACAGTGCCATTAGCGGTGCGTACCACTACTTGGCTACCTTTCTCAACGCCCCTTACTGGGGTGTTGCTGAATATTCTTACACCCGCACTCTGCGCAGCCCGCGCCTCGCCTTGAACAAGCTTTAGCGGGTTTAAGTGGGCAGACCCTTGATCCAGTAACCCGCCGACATAGCGATCGCTGACAACGACACTGTGCAGCGCCTGCCCCTCTAGTAAATGTGTCTGAAAGGGATATCTGCGTGCTTTCAGGTAGGCTTGCGCCTCTTCCAGCATGGCGAGACGTTTTTTATCGTAGGCAACGGTGCAATAACCCCACTTAAAATCACACTCAATATCGTACTTTTCTATCCGCTGTTGAAGGATTTTTACCGCTT
>JBMZCU010000060.1:0-12789 GCA_049613705.1 Pseudomonadales bacterium
TCTTTTGTCTACTTGAAGGACCAGAAGGTCGTAGTACCTGATCTCGGGGAGATAAAGTTTGATATTGCTTTTGGAGGAGCGTTTTACGCAGTTGTTGATGCAACAGCGCTTGATTTGGTGCTGACCGGAGCCGACTTTAACAAACATGTAGATTATGGGCGCAAAATTAAACAGGCAGTGTTAGATAACTTTGAAATTAGACACCCTGTTGAAGAAGAGTTGAGTTCGCTGTTTGGAGTTATTTTTACCGGTGCTGCTTTTGATGACAGGCATCACAGCCGAAATGTGACAGTGTTTGAAGATGGAGAGGTCGATCGCTCTCCAACAGGATCTGGTATTAGTGCGCGAGTGGCTCTTCTCTATGAGAGAGGGGAATTGGCCATAGGTGAGACAATTACCATTGAAAGTATTCTCGGTAGCACTATGACAGTTGCTGTTGCGCGAGAAGAAGCGTTTGAAGGTTACAGTGCTATCATTCCAACGGTCAGTGGAAGTGCTTATATTATGGGAGTAAACGAGATCCTGTTTGATCCGAAAGACCCTTTTAATGAAGGTTTTATTTTTCGCTAGACATAGAAAGGAGAGGCGTTATTTCCTCGGCCGCCTTCTTTCTAAGGTGGCCTACTCCATCAAGTGCATTTAGCCTAGATTTGATGAAACTATTTCTGTCAATCGCCGTTACCTTTGCATTCAGTGTAGTGAGCTAGTCGCCTGAAGCGCCGGCGGCGAACTTATCGTAGGTAAACTCGGCTATTTACTTTAGCAACGGCAGCTGCAATACGCGCGCAAGTGCACGCCAATAAGGCAGCTGTTGCCAGATAAGGATGAAGGCGTCGACACCTATCTGCAGTTGGCCTGCGTCATTCAGCGCGTGCAGCTTTTGCAGCGCCTGCTGTCGGCTGACGCCCAACAGTAGTAAGGTATCACGCGCCTCGATCAGCGGTTGAAATGTATCTGCTGTTGTGTATCTATGTGCTTATAGTAGGCGATTTCTCATGCAAACAGCGGACACTGGCTGTCGAAGAAAACGGTAATGGTATGCTTCACGGTGCTACTTCCAATTCCTGCCAGTCGAAACACTTGCCCCTGCATCGCCTGTTGGGCTGTGCTCGGCCGCTCGCTGGGGCGGCACAGGGCAGCTGGTTGCACTATTGCAACCGCACTCTCGCGGTGGGATTGGCCGCCACTGTGCTGAGCAGTTACGCATCACTATTCAATGTGTAGTGACTATTGTGTGCAGGCAGTGGCGCCTTCGACATAGGGGCATCTGATCTGCTGCTTAGCCTTGCGCTCCACCGCCTCTCTAGCCCAGCGCTCTTGGTTGCGCTGCTCTTGGGCTGCGCGTATGGCCGCCTGCTCAGATGCGTGTGGCTGAGGCGGCAGGTCGACACACTTGCCACTGGCATCTTTGACGCGATTGGCACCACATGTCTTGGTCAGGGTAATCGCCGATTTAGAGCTGGCAGCTGCGCTAGCTTTTGCCGCCGCAGCTGATTGAGCAGCTCGCGCCTGCTGAATGATCATCGCATTGATGCGCTCGGCCTGGTCTAATCTGCGCTGTTGCACGCGCTGGGCTTCTGCCACTTTACGCGCTTTTTCGGCGCGCTCTATTGCGGCGTTACCGTGAGAGTAGCTGAAGTCTTGTCCAGCGAGCGTGGCCAGTGCATCGTCAATCGGGATTTCGATGCCGTCCGGGTGGGGGATCGTCAAACGGTGGAGCTGCAGGCCCGGACCACCAGCAGATGGCAGCACTGGGCCGCCCATATCCGCGAATTGCTTGATCAGCGGCTGCGTTTTGGCAAAGGCAATCTTGTAGTTGGCGCGATCTAAATTGGCGCGAACGCGCTCTGCACAGGGCTTGTAAGCTCTCGCTTTTGCCAGGTGAGCGCTGCCGCTGCTGCCACTTAAAAATTCACCGACCGCACCACCTCTAGGTATGCTGCCACAGTTGTCGTAGAGCGCGATCTTGGGAGAGTAGGGTCGAATAATGTCATAGACTTGCTTGCGCAACTTGGCCAGCTCTTTTTTGGTGGCGTGTTCCTGCATCATGAACTGCTCGAGAACAGGCTTTGCCTGAGCTGCGATCTCGTGGCTTTGCGGTCCGAAGGTCGATGACTGCAAGCTGCCTTGGATGTACTCCGGCTTAGTGTAGCCGTCGATATAGATGGTGCTGCGCCTGTCGTTGCGGTAGGGCGTTGGCGAGCTGATGCGCATGATGCTTTTCGAGTTGTTGCCCTTGTAGCCAAATCCCGGTGTGGTCTGCATGACTTGCCCCATTGCAAGTTGGAAGCCCAGTGGAGGCCTCTCTTTGACCAGGTTCGAAGGATCGTAGTCGTAACAGCTCTTAGCGGTGCATCTGTATTTGATTGTGGCCATGTGGGCGAAGAGGTCAAAGCGCTCGGGGAAGACCCAGGCCTCGCCATTTGCGCCGGTGAAAGGTTTGGCCTTTTGCGCATCAAAGATACCTAGTGTGTGCAAATACATGACGACTTTGGCGTAGCGCTTTTGCAGTGGGCCGCGGTTATCTATGGCCAGTTGACTGACAAAAGTGCCGTCGTGAAGGGTCAGCTTAACGGCGAAGGGAACGTATTGAAGATTGGGGTAAAAGGCCGTGTCCCAGGTTCTCTCAGTGGCTTTGTAATCTCTGCCGCGCGGTATGTGATGGGTAACACCTAACAGTAGTACCTGGTTTTCGGCCAGCGGCGTCTGCAGCAGGGCCTCCGCGGCGGCGCTCGTCGGTTGGTAAACCTCAGGTTCTGGCGGCGCTTGCTGAACTGGTGTTGTGGCGACACAGCCTGTTAGCCAAAGAGTGCCAAGTGTGAGGCTGAGCCAAGATAGAGTAGTTTTTATGTACATGGTGCTTTCCTCGATGTCTTGAGAGACTGCGGGCCCTGTCTGCAGCGCGCGCCGCATTGACGCTCTCGAACATCCACAGCTTTCCTTGAATCTTGGACAACTAAGATAACACTCATATCTGCGCTGTTGAAGGTGGTTTTTTGAACAGCTTGTGGGCCTGAATGAAAAATCCGTTACAGCGATAAAACCCTGAGCTTAGATGTCATAAAAAGTAAAGAAATGTCACTAAATGCCGATTGTTTGATCTCGGTTCGAAAATAAACGAAAATTTGGTGGCAAAAAATGAAAAAGATGATACTCATCGTCGTCTGTGCCATGTTTGCGGTGGCACTTGCGGCCAATATAGCGACCACGGCCTATATCTCTAAGAGTGAAATGGAACGGGTGATCCTAGATCAGTCCTACGCAAAGGTTTCACTGCTGGCGCACAGTGCGCAGTATGTGCTTGAGCACTCAGAGCAACCAGTTGAAGACATGACAACTATGGTGCGCGAGCTGAGTAAGCGAGAAGATATCTCGTACGCCATCTTGATCGATAAGAATGTGCAGGCTGTCGCCCACAGCGACGCTAAAAAGCAGAATAAGGTCTACCAAGATGATTACACAGTCGCAGGTGCCAAGCGCGGTGTGAAGCAACACTCCATGTGGTACGCCGAAGTGCAAGGCACTTGGGTTTACGATGTGATGGTGCCTGTGTATGTCGCCGGCCAGTTGTACGGTACTTTTGATGTTGGGGTACCGGTGCGTGAAGTCGACAGTGTTGCGATGTCTATTATCAGTAGTCAGTTGCTGGCGACATTACTGGTGTACGCGCTGTGTATTCTGGTATTGCTCTACTTGATTAATCGCTTTCTAAAACCTTTGCAGCAGATGCAGCGCGCGCTCGAAGATATCTCTCAGGGTGATGGGGATTTGACGGTGCGCTTACCCGTACAGGGGCGCGATGAAATCGCAGCTATCTCAAGCGCTTTTAATGTCTTTGTCGGAAAAATTCAGGAAATCATTGGCCAGGTTGTCGATACCGGTGCCAATTTAACCATCACCGCGACAGATTTACGCGAGCAGGCGCGTGTTGCGCTGCAACGCGGGAAGAGTCAGAACGAGGAGACACAACTGGCGGTACTGTCGCTCAACGAGATGGCCTCTACCGTCAATGAAATAGCGCAAAGTGCTGCAGGTGCTGCCTCTAATGCTGATCGGGCGAGTGATGAGACACGTACCAGCGTGAAAGTACTGACCTCAGCCAACGATTCAATTAAGCACTTGGCTGAAGAGATGCGCAATATGTCTGGTGTGATTGAAGCGCTGGCGGGTAAAACGGACTCGATTGGCAGTATTCTCGAAGTGATCAAGAATATCTCTGAGCAGACCAATTTGTTGGCGCTGAATGCGGCAATAGAGGCAGCTCGCGCCGGGGATGCAGGGCGAGGTTTTGCCGTTGTCGCCGATGAGGTGCGTAATTTGGCGAGCAAAACGGCGGAGTCGACCGAGCAGATCCAAGCCATGATAGATGGTTTGCAAAGTGAAGCGCGTCGTGCTGTGAACTCGATGCAAAGCAGTGGCAAGTTAACCGATCAAGGTGCCGGTGCAACTGCGAATGCGCAGCAGAGCCTGGAGGAAATTTACACTCAGATCAATCAAATCTCTGACTCAAATACCACGGTTGCCACTGCGACAGAGCAGCAGTCGACGGTTGCTGTTGAGATAAATAGCAAGATGGACTTGGTCAGTTTGTCTGTCAATGAGGGTTTAGAGGCGAGCCATCAGTTGGAGCTGACTAGCCACAAGCTCGCGGAATTGGCGACGCGCCTAGATACCTTTGTCGGGGCTTTCAAAGTATAGGCCCAGTGCTTGCAACACTAAAATTCGGGGGCACGGTTGCCCCCGTTTATTCTGGCACAGCCATTGCTAACTATTGATGTAGATTCAATATGCTTAGCAAAGGAGTTTGCCGTGTTAGATAATCGCATTTCTCTCAACTCACCTCATCCGCGTGTTCAAACGATACCAGCCTCAAAATTAGTGGGTATCAACATCATGGCCGAAGCTTCAGACTTGAAACGCCTGGGATTGATCGGCGAGGATAGCTCGCCCGGTGGTACTTTCTCTACTCAGGGCAGCGTTATTCACTGGAGCAAAGAGGACTACCAGCAGTGGTTGGCCTATCGCGCCGACGGCAGTGATGCGGCGTTGCAGGCAGCGGACTATCAAACTCAAATGCGCGAAGAGCGTATTGCACTCTCCAGTGACTATCTCGGTAAAGTCTACGATTTGGCAACGGATTTCAGTAAGCTCGAGGGGGTGCAAACAAGCTTTGCGAACTACTTGGACTACCATCAAGGTGAAAAAGATAAGCCTGCTTTGGGGGCCCGAGAAGAGGCAGCCATTGACGCTTTTTGGGAGCGCAAAGCCTCGGAAATCACAGCGCTAGATGAAAGCTTTGATGCGCTCAAAGCTTTTCCGCAAGATTTAAACGCATGGCTAAATAGTCGCGACTTTGCGGTCGATGACGCCGTGCACCAGAAAGTTGATGAGCTGCGCAATGCTTGGGTCGAGCAGCGCAGCGATCAAGGAGTAGATGCGCAGTACGCACCGCAACAAGTACTGTTCGACAACCCAAGAGGTGAGGGAGCTGTGGTGGCACAGCACAGTGATGCCAGTAAGCTCTACAGCTCTCTCGATGGTTTGAAACTGGAGCTTGGGCAGGCTGAGTACCAGAGCTGGGGTAGCTCGACAGCGCTTTTCGAAGAGGCGGCCAGGGAGCATCAAAACAATGAACTGGTGGCACGCTACCACGAAATGAACCTGCTCAAGCAGGGGCTATCGACGGATTTTAATCTGCGCTTTGGCACCGAGCACGGCAACCCGGATTTTAGCATCCAAGATATGGTCGACAACTACAATGCCGGTCGTCCGCTTGGACAGCTCGACGACGGTTCAATGCACCCGCGCGCGGCGCAGATCGAGCAGTTTTGGCAGCAAAATCAGTTCAATCTGGAGCTCTACAGCTACAAGCAACAGCAAATTGATAGCCCTATGTCGTTGGATGACTATCAGCGTATCTATGCTGAGCGCATCAAGAGTTACTTCCAAGACAACATAGATTACTTCTTGAACAAAAAGCTGCCGCGTGAGTATCAGGTGTAAAGCAGAGGCCTTTCCGCTGCAACGAGGAGGAGAGATGAGAGCTTTATCTTTAGCAATTGCAATGACCATCTACGCTACTGCTAGTAGTGCGGTGACACTGGAGACGAGTGTTGAACAGCAGACTGACTTAACGCTCTCGCTTTATCGAGAAGACTTTGGGCTGATAAAAGACAGCCGAAAGTTACCGCAGATAGCTTCGCAAGAGACCGTTATCGTCAAGGATATCAGCGACCGGATGCGTACAGAAACACTGCGGATTACAGGCGCCGGAAAAATCCTTGAGCAGACCCTAAAGAGTAATCTACTGAGCTATGATGCACTGCTCGACAGCCATATTGGTAGAGTTATCACTTTAGTGAGCGCTGCGACAGGCGCTCAAGCTGGATATCGTCGAGAAGTGACTTTGCTAAGTCGCGGCGAGTATACAGCAGTAGTACAAAGCGCTGACGGTATTGAGTCGATTCCTCTCAATACCGGGCAGTGGCGCTTTATCTTTCCAAATCGGCCCGAGGGAATGTTGTTGAAGCCCAGCTTGATGTTTCGCAGTGCAGGGGCATCGGCCGGGATAGCCACGTTAAGCTACTTAACTTCAGGCATGAGCTGGCAGATGGACTATGTCGCAACCTTCAACGAGCAGCGCGATAGCATGCATCTAGAAGCACTGGCATCGCTCTACAATAGTACAGATACCGCAATGCGCAACGCCAAAATACGCCTGGTGTCTGGTCAGGTAAATAACCCGTTAAACGACTTTGAGTACCTAGATTACGTAGAGCACTACTTGTTGGGCGAGGCTACTGCAGCAGGGGCTGAAGGCTCTAGCGTTCAGTCCCTAGGGGATTTTTACTTATACCGCTTACCCGGTCGGATTACGCTCACTCCCAGTCAGCGAACACAAATCCCTCTGTTCAGTGCGACAGAGGTTAAGGTTGATCAGCGCCTGCGCCAAAATGTGAGCTTTTACGCTTCTGATGCTGGTGATCCGAGTAGCTATAAACCAACCAGCTATCTTCACTTTATCAATGATAAAGCCTCAGGATTGGGTATACCTCTGCCTGGCGGTATTCTGCGCTCCTTTGTGCCTGATCAACAGGGCGAGTTGCAATTTGCCGGCGGTGAAGAGCTTGAGCAAACAAGTGTTAATCAAGCGGTCAGCGTTGCATTGGGTGAGTCTTTTGATGTCACAGTGGAGACTGTACGCACACAAGCGAGAGAGGTTGAAGGTGGCATTTTGGTGAGCTACCAACTGACACTTAAAAATGCAGCAAGTAGAGCATTTAAGCTCGACCTAACAGGCAGTTTTTATGAAGATGGAGTGCTGGTAAGTACTACCCTGCCAGAACTAGAAACAACTTCACAGCAGGCTGATTGGCAGTTGGAACTGCCGCCAGAGAGTGATGTGCAACACAACCTGCAAGTGAAATTTTTAATACCTAAGCGAGAAGCTCAGGAATAGCTTTCAGTACGTACCCACTAAAAAGGAAATAACTCCAAGATCGGAAAGGGGCCTACCGCGGTGACGAGTTTCGTCAGTTGTAAGTCCTTGGCCGGGTAGTACATTTGATCTTGGGTAGCCAGGTAGTCGAAGTCTCGCTTGAGCTGGCGCAGCAGTTGATAGGCTCCAATTTCGTCGTGTTTACATTCGTGAGCGATGTGCTCCAAGTCGACCCATAACACTAAAAGCAGCCGAAAGATAAAGAGCCTGAGCCGTTTGGCGGTCTGCTGCTCGATCTAATGGGTAGAGATAGTTGTATGATTTGGCGGGTCAGCCAGCTGTTAAAGGCGTCAACGGGTTGTAGAAATCGATTAAGGTAAACGGGTGTTTAAATATTCATTGCCTCTTGATCGCTAAGATTCAGAATGTTCAGTCAGCAGTATGCTGACAGTCTATATAGTATGAATCTAGGCTGGTAGTTATTGAGGGCAATAACAGCGTATACAGGGAATGAGACCAACCCCATACTGCCGGATTGCATCACGCTCAGTAGTCATGGAGGTGGCCGTGCCCCACAGTGTTACTTGTTCCATTCGGGATTCGCAGCAGCACTTTGAGTCGGCGACATTTCAGCTACTGGAGCATGTGGCTATGAACTGCCCATCACCTGAACGACCTAATAGCACGTGGGTGCTGTGTGTGTCTAGCACTAGCGATGCCATTTTGTATTCAATTGAATGCCGCGGTTTGACGACTGAAGCCGCACATCGCAAACAATCCTCTATAGTGTGTGAGCGCAGCTTCTTTGAAGCTTTATCCAGCTGCGCTAATCCAGTAGATATCACCGCTGAATCACTGGTTTTAAATGCGCCAGATAAAATTCGCAGTATGCTGGTTTGTGCTAAACAGCTCTATGTTGCTACATCTGGAACTGAGTTTGCTCTGATCTTGGGGTGCACTGGTGATATATCTTCTATAGCCTGCGAGTGGCGTCAAAGCATCAGAGTTATGCTGCAAGATATATGTGAATTACTCGCGCTAAGTCATCGCAGTGTCACGGCGTTGAGCAGTGCGCAGGCGGTGCTCGATAATTTAGCAGTACCTGTCATGCAGTATGATTTTAGTTGTTTAAGCCGCCTGAGTGAAGAAGCCTTACGGGGATCAGAGCCGTGCTCAATGCAGTTGGACAGATATTTCAATAACATCTATCGAGATGCAGTCTTAAAGTATGCTAATAGGGCTTGTCACGCACTTTTTAAAACCGAATCAATGCAGTCTTTGTCGCAGTTGCTCACACCTGTACTCAACGAGAGTGTGAAGGCATTTGCTATCCAGCTGTTTGAGCCTGAGCGAACCGCAAATTACTTTGGGGCTCCTCTGGATTGTTTTAACGGTGAAGGCGCTGCAATTTCCCTCGTTCTTAAATTTGAACTGCCAACAGAACCGGATAAGCGCTCACTAGTGACTATCAGTGTGCTTGATGTCACAGAGCAGCAGTTGGCGCAGCGTAAAACTAACGAGGCACTGCTGCGCTATGAGTTGGTTGTGAAAGGCTCTACTGGCGCGGTATGGGACTGGGATATCCCAGCGCAAACGGTGCACTACTCACCGCAGTGGGCAGCGCTGCGCGGTCGCACAAGCGATGAAATCGGCAATCATCAAGATCAATGGGTCACGACGATTCACCCACAGGACCGAGCAAGAGTAATTACACTGGTTGAGGCACACTTTGCGGGTGAAACAGACGTTTTTAGCGCTCAGTATCGTATTCTCTGTAAGGACGGTAGTTTTCGCTGGGTTGCAGATCGCGGGATAGCAAAGCGCGATGATAGCGGCCAAGTGGTGCGCATGGCTGGCTCGGAAATTGACATCACACAGCAATTAGAAGCCGAACAGCGTCTGCGCTTAGGGGCAAGTGTGTTTGAAAATGCAGCAGAGGGAGTGATGATCTTAAACACCCAGCGCGAAATTATCGATGTTAACGCTGCATTTTGTGAGTTACAAGGTTGCAGTGTAGAACACGCATTGACGTGCCGTGCGGATGATTTCCTGGTCGATCGTTTCGATGATATCTGTTGTGAAGAGATTTGGCGTGAGCTCAGCACAAAGTCAAAATGGCAAGGCGAAATGCATAACTGCTGCGCCAGAGGTGAGGTCCTCCCTATTTGGCTCACTGTCAGCTGCGTACTAGATGAAGATGGTGAGCTGACGCACTATGTCTGTCTGATGACAGATATCAGTAAGATAAAAAAATCCGAAGCCATGATGTATCAACTGGCACACCACGACAGTCTCACTGGTCTACCCAATAGGCTGCTATTAAATAAACGCCTAGCTGAGTCAATTTCCCACAGTGCAGAGAACCAAAGACAACTAGCGCTTATCTTTATTGACTTAGATAATTTTAAAGTTATCAACGATGGTCTGGGGCACGCAGCTGGCGATCAGCTGTTGCAAAGTGTCGCCAGTGTGTTGCAGCAAACGGTTAGAGCAAGAGATACAGTGGCAAGAATTGGTGGGGATGAATTCGTTGTTATATTACAAGAGCTTAACGCAGTGGATGCGGCGGCTAAAGTAGCTAATAAACTGTTGGCACAGGTCAGCCATCAGATAGAATTACAAGGGCGAAGTGTCGGAGTGACAGCAAGCTTGGGCGTTGCGCTCTACCCTTGTGATGGCGCTGATGCCGATACGCTATTGAGCAATGCAGATGCGGCTATGTACCGCGCCAAAGCGTTGGGAAAACACAATTTTCAGTTTTACACTCAAGAGTTAACCGCTAAAGCGATGGAGCGGATGCTGCTCGAGTCTAGTCTGAAGGGGGCTCTTGCGCAGCGCCAGTTTAGCCTCTTTTACCAGCCGCAGTACGATTTACGAACGCGTCAGCTAACCGGTTTTGAGGCGCTTATCCGCTGGAATCACCCAGATATGGGGATTATAGGTCCAGACACTTTTATTCCACTGGCTGAAGAAAATGGCGCTATAGAGGATATTGGAGCCTGGGTCATTGAAGAGGCATGCCGTCAGGCCAGTTACTGGCTAAGAGGGGGGCTAAGTTTTGAAACAATGGCCGTCAATATATCGTGTCGCCAACTGTTGAAGGGCGATTTGGTGGCACAGATTAGGCGCTCGCTGGAAACTGTAGACTTAGACCCTGTCCATCTAGAGGTAGAAATTACTGAAAGCTCAGTGATGCAACAGCCGGAGAAGGCAATCGCCCAGTTAAATCAACTTCGAGAGCTAGGGATTCGCTTGGCGATTGATGATTTTGGTCAGGGGTACTCTTCTCTCAGTCAGCTTAAGCAATTGCCAATTAATCGCTTAAAGATAGACAAATCCTTTATTCAGGACATCTCTGCAGACTGCGAAGACACTGCCATTTTAGAGGCAATGATAGCGATGGCTGAGCGAATGAAGCTGAAAATTATCGCCGAGGGCGTGGAGACCCGAACGCAGGAGGCTTTCTTGCTACGCAATAAGTGTACGATTGTTCAGGGCTACCTCTACGCCAGGCCTAAACCTGCCGCAGAGATCGGCTTAGAATCGCTCTCTATATAAACGTGTTGCTAAGCTACGCGGAACTTAGCAACCATCGCTCTGAGTTGATCTGAGAGAACTTGCAGCTCTTCGCTGGATTTGGAGATTTTTTCCGCGTTGTCGCTGGATGTATTTGAAGCATCGTGGAGGTTGATCAGGGATTTATTGATCTCCTCGCAGACGCTACTTTGTTGGGTCGAAGCGCTCGCTATCAGTGCATTCATATCGGTAATATTGACGACAGCACCGGAAATAGTTTCTAGCGCACTGCCTGCTTCTGTCGCTCGTGTGCCGGCGTTTTGCGCTTTTTGTTGTCCGGTCTGCATCGCGTGGACAGCCTCGCTTGTCCCTTGTTGTAAGCGCTCGATGGCATCTTGGATTTCTTGAGTCGATACTTGGGTGCGCTGTGCAAGGGTGCGCACTTCGTCAGCGACAACAGCAAAACCGCGTCCTTGATCTCCCGCCCGTGCCGCTTCAATAGCGGCATTGAGGGCAAGCAAGTTCGTCTGCTCGGCTACGCCTTTGATGACATCGACAATAGAGCCAATGCTTTCACTGTCGCTCTCTAAAGTTTTGATTTTTCCTGAGACATTCTCGACGTCCGTGATCAAATCCTTGGTTGCATTGACGGCCTGCTCGACAATTTCTGTTCCCTGCTGCGCTTGACCGCTAGTGTCACGTGCATCTTTATCCGCTTGTTGGGCATTGTTTGAAATCTCTTGTGAAGTTGAAACCATCTGATTCATAGCTGCAGCTACTTGCTCGATTTCACTACGCTGAGTGCTGATGCTGTCGTTCGTGGTAATGCTGACATCTGTCATATCACGCGCTGCGTCGGCGAGCTGATTGGTGGCCTGAAGAATTTGATCGACGATATCGCGCATTTGTTCAAGCATGGCATTGAAACTGGTGCTGATTGCGCCAAGCTCATTCTTACCTTCGACAGGTAAACTAAGGGTCAAATCAGATTCTGCCGTAATACGCTCAATCGTTTTTTGCATGTGCAGAAGTGGAAACAGAGTGGTGCGATAAACAAATACCGAAATCGTGATCAACAATAGAGCGACGATAAGTGTAAGTGAGGATAGGGTCAATGTGCTTTGGTTGTAGGCACTACGGATTGAGTGAAACTCTTGTTCAGCGACTAGCAGTTGTAAGTTAACGAGCTCAGTGATTTTTTCACTGATAGGGTCGATCTGAGCATACAGTGGACCATCGATATGATCGAGTTTGCCCTTTGGGTCACCACTGGTGACTGCAAGTTGAGTCAGTACATCATCTATCGCTTTGTTAGCAGGAATGAATAGCGCTTGCGCCTGCTTGGCTAGGGCCCCTTCTTCTTCTGTAAGCTCTGTAGCCATGTATTTTTGCCACTTCTCATTAATTTCTCCCTTGGATTTCTCTATATCTTTGATGGTTTGCTCTAATGAATAAATGCCGGCATTGGCTTTATTGATTGCATCTATCACGAGTACTGCGTAGTCATCTGCGATAATTTTAAGGTCTTCGAGAGGGACAACTCTGTCTTTGTAGATGCGCTCAGCACCGAGTTCAGTGTTCTTGAGCTCCTGTAGGGATAGAAGGGCTATTAGCAGTAGGCCTATGATGGGCAGTACGGCCAGGGTGACGAGTTTTGCTTTTATACTAATGTCTCTAATCATAATGAGTCTCTATCATACGAAATGTTATTTCTTCCTTAGGCGAAACTTAATACCAAAGTGCATTTCGGTAAGTAATTAGTGTCTAAATCCTAACTAATTGATATATAGATATATCACTTTTAAAGAAAAATTTGCTATCGATTAAATTGATAG